>JAXDNZ010000090.1:0-4113 GCA_034669185.1 Hyphomicrobiales bacterium | reverse complement strand
GCCGGCCCTGCACGCAGTGCTTCGCGCGCAACGAGCCGGTCGGATAATACATGCCGGCGTGGATCACCTCGCTGTTGCGCGACGATACGCCGTTGCCGATGCCGCCGGTCGCCTCCGCGACGATCACTTCATGGCCGGCGAGCGCGGCCGCGCGCGCACATGCGAGCCCGACGACGCCGGCGCCGATGACGAGAACCTGCATGGGTGCTTGGTATTAACTCGCGCGCGCCAAGTCGAGTGCGCCTCTCAGCCCACGCCCTCGAGCCGATAGAACCGCTTCGCCGTTCCCATGAACAGGTCGGCCTTCTCGGCGGCGCTCGCGCCCTTCGACAGGATCTTGCAGGCGTTCCAGAACACCGGGTAGCTGTACGAGCCCTTGTCGACCGGGAAGTTGCTCTCGAACATTCCGCGCGCGGCGCCGAACGCCGCGATGCAGGTCTCGATGTAGGGCTTCCACGCCTCGACGAGCGCCTGCGACGACGGCGGGTCGGCTGGTTTCTCGAAGCCGAAGCCGCCGATGCGCATGCCTAAGCCCCCGAGCTTCACGTAGACGTTCGGCCGCTTGGCGAGCGCGCGAATCGATTTCTCCCAGCCCGGAAAGACGTCCTTGTGCTTGTAGGCGTTGATGCCGACCGGCCCTCCGCAGTGGTTGAGCACGATCCTGGCGTCCGGAAACGCATCGGCGAGGCTCGAGAGCTCGTCGATCTGCGGATGATAGAGCCACGCGTCGAACGAATATCCCATTCGCGTCAGCACCTTGAAGCCTTCGCGGAATTTCGCGTCGGCGAGCATTTTGGGCGGAGACGAGAAGGCCGGATTGCGCACCTGCGGGTCGTCGTCGTAGGCGACGATGTGACGGATGCCGCGGAAGCGTCCGCCGCCGGCGCGCTCATGCGCCTCAAGCACCGGCTCGACGCGGCTTCCGAGCGTGAGGTCGGCATTGCCGACGATGCCGGCGCAGGCGCGGATCTTGCCGTAGATGCCGCTGGCCGTCATGGCGGCGACGCCGTTGACGAATTCGGTCTCGCCGACCGGCTTCATCTCCTCCGGCCCATCCTTGCGATGCATCGCACGCGCCTGGACGAACACGGTAGCGAGGATGTTGTGGCCGCTGCCGGTGTCGGCGAGCAGCTCGTCGAGCAGATAGCGCCAGTTCTCGCGGTCCCACAGATGATGGTGCGGATCGATGATCGGCAGGTCGGGCTCGAGGATCGGCTCCTTGCGCCGGTCGAGCCAGTCCTGGCGCACGGCAAAATAGTTCGCCGCGTGCGCGGCGGGCACCGCATCGGCCATGACATGCTCCCCCAAGTTATCGGCTGAGACTAGCAGCGATCACATCCGCTCGTCCCCGCGAAAGCGGGGACGCAGGGCTGAGAAAAAGGAGGAACTGGATTCCCGCTTGCGCGGGAATGAGCGGGAGAGTCTGCGCTTACTCCGCGGCGATGCGCACTTCCGGCTGAGCCGAGCGCACGTCGGCATCGACGTGGGTCTCGAACTTCACGAAGTTGTCCTGGAACATCTTCACGAGCTGTCGCGCGGTGGCGTCGAACTCGGATTTGTTCTGCCAGGTCTTGAACGGATACAGCAGGTGCGGCTCGATGCCCGGCACGGACGCCGGCACCGAGAAGCCGAAATACGGATCGGTGCGGAACTTGGCGGTGCGCAGCGATCCGTCGAGCGCGGCGGTCAGCAGCGTGCGCGTCACCTTGATCGGCATGCGTCGGCCGACGCCGTACTTGCCGGCGGTCCAGCCGGTGTTGACCAGCCAGCAGTCGACATTGTGCACGGCGATCAGCTCGCGCAACAGGTTGCCGTAGACGGTCGGATGGCGCGGCAGGAACGGCGCGCCGAAGCAGGTGGAAAATTCGGGCTCGACGCCGACAAGGCCTTTCTCGGTGCCGGCGACCTTCGCGGTGTAGCCGGAGAGGAAATGGTACATCGCCTGCGAGGGCGTGAGCTTCGCGATCGGCGGCATCACCCCATAGGCGTCGGCGGTGAGGAACACCACGTTTTTCGGCTGGCCGGAGCGCCCGGTGCGCGATGCGTTCGGGATGTAGTCGAGCGGATAGGCCGAACGGGTGTTCTCGGTCTTGCTATCGTTGTCGAAGTCGCAGATGCGCGTTGTCGCATCGAACACGACGTTTTCCATGATCGATCCGAAGCGCAGCGTCGCGTCGTAGATCTCGGGCTCGGATTCGCGCGAAAGCTTGATGCACTTCGCGTAACAGCCGCCCTCGAAGTTGAACACGCCCTGCGGGCCCCAGCCGTGCTCGTCGTCGCCGATCAGCGTGCGGTTCGGATCGGCCGAGAGCGAGGTCTTGCCGGTGCCGGAGAGGCCGAAGAACAGCGCGACGTCGCCGTCCGCGCCGACGTTCGCCGAGCAATGCATCGGCATCACGCTCTCCGCCGGCAGGTAGTAGTTGAGCGTGGTGAACACCGACTTCTTCATCTCGCCCGCATAGAAACTGCCGCCGATCAGGATCATGCGCCTGCTGAAATTGATCGCGATCACGGTCTCGGAGCGCACGCCATGGCGCTTGGGATCGGCCTTGAAGGTCGGCAGGCACAGGATCGTGAAGTCCGGCACGTAGTTCGCGAGCTCGCGCATCTGCGGCCGGATCAGCAGCGTGCGGATGAACAGCGAGTGCCAGGCCAACTCCGTATAGACGCGCGCCTTGATACGGTATTTCGGATCGGCGCCGCCGTAGAGGTCCTGCGCGAACAACGCCTTGCCCTTGGCGTGTGCGAGGAAATCATCGAGCAGCACGTCGAATTGCGCCGGCGTGAGCTTGCCGTTCTTCTCCCACCACACGGTCTTTTCGGTGTGCTCGTCGCAGACCACGAACTTGTCTTTCGGCGAGCGGCCGGTGTGGATGCCGGTCTCGGCGCAGAGCGCGCCACCCTGTACGATCGCCGCTTCACCGTTGGCCAGCGCATGTTCGTAGAGCGGCTCGGCGGTGAGATTCCAGTGGACGGCGGCGAGGTCCTTGAAGCCGAACTTGTCGGCGCCATGCGCGCTGTTGCGCAAACCCGTTTCTTTCACGCGACCCTCCGCATCCGTCCCGGCAACGGCCGGGTTTCGTCCGCGCCGCTTCGCGGCGGCCTTGCCTGCGAGCCTAACCCCCGCGGGGCGCGGGACCTATAGACATGAACCGTGTCGCTGCCAAGACGGGGATGGACATAGAGTTAGCGCTCGTCGCGGCGTTCTCTGCTGCGCCGCAATGCGAGGCGCCGACCCTCATCCTGAGGAGCCCCCTCCCCGTCCCTCCCCGCAAGCGGGGGAGGGATAAAGGAAGGGGCATCTCGAAGGATGGCGGCAAGCTCGGTGCCCGTGGTCATCCTTCGAGACGCGGTCCTTCGGACCACTCCTCAGGATGAGGCCCGTCCCTAATCGACCAAACCCCTGCCCGCCAGCCACTTCTGGATCACGTCGGCGACCTGGTCGGAGTTCTTGTCCATCATCATCATGTGGGTGTTGCCCGTGATGCCGATGTCCGGGAGATCGATCAGGTCGACGCTGCCTCCGGCCTGTTTGATCAGGCTCGCGTAGTCATGGACATTCTGGCGGATCTTGCCCCAGCGCGGATGGTTCCTGGCGTTGTCGCCGTAGATCACCACGATCGGCATCTTGAGCGATGCGACCTTGTCCCGGGTGCCCGGCACCGACGGCTCGACCGAGACCAATGCCTTCACCTTGTCGGGCCGCGCCTCCGCGACGCGGAAGCCGAAATTGCCGGCCTGGCTGTGCACCAGCACGACGCACGGGCAGACTTTGTCGACCAGGTCGATATAGGCGGCGACGATCGCATCGTCGGTCGTGGTCCAGCGTGGCACGCCCTGCTTCATGAACTGCTCGTAGGCGTCGGTCGGGAACTGGACGCCCGGATAGGTCGCACGCTTCGCCTTGTCGGCATTCCACGAGCCGATCGGGCCGACGCGGAACCGCTCCCACGGATCTCCGAGCGGCAGGAATACCGGCTCGCCCTTGAACGTGTCGCTCCAGCCGGAGCGGCCGCGCTCCACCGCGTCGGAAATGTAGGTGTCCCAGCCGTGACGGAGGAAATAGTTGAGCCAGCCGGGACCGCCGTCGGGCTTGGTCTCGTAGGTCACGCC
>JAXDNZ010000089.1:0-3491 GCA_034669185.1 Hyphomicrobiales bacterium | reverse complement strand
GCGCTCGACGAGATTCTGCCGCCGAACGGCCAGGCGGCGCGCGCCGCGCGCGCCACCGAGCTGGTCAATGCGGGCGTGCCGCAGGAGCTGGCGCAGCGCATCGCGAACCTGTCGGCGCTCGCGATGGCGCCGGACGCGGTGCTGGTCGCGGACCGCACCGGCAAGCCGGTGGTGGACGTCGCGTCGACCTATTTCGCCGCGGGTGCGTTTTTCCAGCTCGACCGCATCGCGGCGGCGGCGCGCAGCATCCAGGTCACCGACTATTTCGACCGCCTCGCGCTCGACCGTGCGCTCGACACCATCGGCGAGGCGGAGCGGCGCCTAGCCGCCGAGATGGTCGGCAACGGCGCGACCGGTCCGGCCGCGGTCGACGCCTGGGTCGGCACTCGCGCCGGCGAGGTGCAACGCATCCGCACCGCCGTGCACGGCATCGCAAGCTCGGGGCTGACGCTGTCGAAGCTGTCGGTCGCGGCGAGTCTGCTCGGCGATCTGGTCAAGCACTGAGCCGGCTTATCCCTCCCCCTCTTGGGGGAGGGTGGCCGCCGAAGGCGGCCGGGTGGGCACTACCCACCCAAAATACCCCACCCGGCCGCGCGCTTTGCGCGCGTCCACCCTCCCCGCTTCGCGGGGAGGGATAAGGGAGGGATCAGAAAGCTAATGCCGGAAATGCCGCACGCCGGTGAACACCATGGCGACGCCGTGGTCGTCGGCGGCCTTGATCACCTCGTCGTCGCGCACCGAGCCGCCGGGCTGGATCACGGCCGTCGCGCCCGCCTCGATCGCGACCAGCAAACCGTCGGCGAACGGGAAGAAGGCATCGGACGCGACCACCGAACCCCTGGTGCGCGGCGCCGCGAGCCCCTCTTCCCTGGCGGCGTCTTCCGCCTTGCGTGCAGCGATGCGCGCCGAATCGATCCGGCTCATCTGCCCGGCGCCGATGCCGACGGTCGCGCGATCCTTGGCGTAGACGATCGTGTTCGACTTCACGTGCTTGGCGACGCGGAACGCAAAACGCAGATCGTCGAGCTCGGCGGCGGTCGGCGCGCGCCTGGTGACGGTCTTGAGCTGCATCTCGTCGACCACGGCATTGTCGCGCGACTGCACGATCAGGCCGCCCGCCACCGACTTGACCAGGATGCCGGACGCGCGCGGATCGGGCGGACCACCGGCCAGCAGCAGCCGCAAATTCTTCTTCGCGCCGACGATCGCGATCGCCTCTTCGCTTGCGTCCGGCGCAATGATGACCTCGGTGAAGATCTCGGTGATGGCGCGCGCGGCTTGCGCATCGAGCGTGCGGTTGAGCGCGACGATCCCGCCGAACGCCGAGGTCGGGTCGCAGCGCAGCGCCTTGGCGTACGCGTCGGCGAGGTCGGCGCCTTCGGCGACGCCGCAGGGGTTTGCATGCTTGACGATCACGCAGGCGGCGACGCGCTTTGGATCGAACTCGGCGACGCATTCGTAGGCCGCGTCGGTGTCGTTGATGTTGTTGTAGGAGAGCTGCTTGCCCTGCTGTTGCCGCGCGGTCGCGACGCCGAAGCGTTGTTCGGAGTTGCGGTAGAACGCAGCGGTCTGGTGCGGGTTCTCGCCGTAACGCAGCGATTCGGCGAGCTTGCCGCCGAAGGCCCGGTACGCGGGCGCCGCGTCGCCCAGCTCGTTCGCAAACCAGTTGGAGATCGCCGCGTCGTAAGCGGCCGTGCGCGCATAGGCCTTCTGGGCCAGCGACTTGCGCAGCGCGAGCGTGGTCGCACCCTTGTGCGCCGCAAGCTCGCCGAGCACGCGCGGGTAATCGTCCGCATCGACGATCACCGCGACATCATTGTGGTTCTTCGCCGCCGCGCGGATCATCGCCGGTCCGCCGATGTCGATGTTCTCGATGCAATCTTCAAACGCCGCGCCTTTCGCAACCGTCGCCTCGAACGGATAGAGGTTGACCACCAGGAGATCGATCGGCGCGATGCCGTGATCCTTCATCGAGGCGGCATGCGCGGCATCTCCGCGGATCGCCAGCAGGCCGCCATGCACTTTCGGATGCAGCGTCTTGACGCGGCCATCCATCATCTCGGGGAAACCGGTAAGGTCGGAGACGTCGCGCACCGTCAGCCCGGCCTCGGCGAGCGCCTTGGCGGTGCCGCCGGTCGAGATCAGCTCGATGCCATGAGCACCAAGCGCACGCGCGAACCCGACGAGCCCGGTCTTGTCGGAGACCGACAGCAGGGCGCGGGTGATCTTGCGAAGGTCGGTCATGAGATCTCAGCCGTCATTCCGGGGCTGGCCGAAGGCCAGAGCCCGGAATCCATAACCACGATCCTTTCGATGAACGCAAACGCCGTGTGAACAATACACGTTTGTGGGATATGGATTCCGGGCTCGCGGGCTTCGCCCGCGCCCCGGAATGACGGAAGGAAGCCATGCCCTCTATCGTCTGCATCTCTCCCGTCGACGGCCGCGAAGTGGTGCGGCGTGGGAGTGCATCCGGCGCCGAGATCGAGGCCGCGATCGGCGCCGCCCGCAACGCGCAGGCAGAGTGGAAACGCGTGAGCGTCGCGGAGCGCGGGAAGATTGTCGGCAAAGCCGTCGACGCCATGCTTGCGATGCGCGGCGAGATCGCGCCGGAGCTGGCGTGGCAGATGGGCCGCCCGATCCGCTATGGCGGCAACGAACTCGGCGGGTTCGAGGAACGCGCCCGCGCGATGATCGCGCTGGCCGAGAGCGCGCTCGCTACCATCGTTCCCGAACCGAAAGCAGGGTTCAAGCGCTACATCGCGCGCGAGCCGGTCGGCATCGTGCTCACGGTCGCGCCGTGGAACTATCCGTATTTGACGGCGGTGAACTCCGTCGTGCCCGCGCTGATGGCCGGCAATGCGGTGCTGATGAAAGCTGCCGCGCAGACGCTGCTGGTCGGCGACCGCTTTCAGGCCGCGATGGACAAAGCGGGACTGCCGAAGGGCCTGTTCCGCACGCTGACGCTGAGCCACGACGACACCACGAAGCTGATCGGCTCCGGCGCGGTGGACCAGATCTGCTTCACCGGATCGGTGGGTGCGGGGAGAGAGATCGAGCGCGCGGCGGCGGGGACGTTCGCGGGCGTGGGTCTCGAATTGGGCGGCAAGGACCCGGCCTATGTACGCGCCGACGTGGATCTCGCGCACGCAATCGAGAACGTGGTCGATGGCGCGTACTTCAACTCGGGCCAGTGCTGCTGCGGGATCGAGCGCGTCTATGTGCATGCCGATGTCCACGACAAGTTCGTCGCGGGCTTCGCGGATCTGACGCAGCAATACGTGCTCGACGATCCGCTCGACCAGAAGACGACGCTCGGGCCCATGGCGCAGCCGCGCCTTGCCGCGACGGTGCGCGACCATATCGGCGAAGCGCTGCACAAGGGCGCGAAGGCGCTGATCGACACCAAGGCGTTCGCACGCGACAGGGACGGCTCGACCTACGTGGCGCCGCAGGCGCTGGTCGACGTCGACCATTCGATGAAGGTGATG
>JAXDNZ010000088.1:0-2732 GCA_034669185.1 Hyphomicrobiales bacterium | reverse complement strand
GAGGCCAAGCGCGCGCTGGTCTTCACCGGCCAGCCGATCCACGAGGTTTCGTACGATCTCGGCTTCGCCGATCCCTCGCACTTTGCGCGCTTCTTCCGCAAGCAGACCGGTACGACGCCGCACGAATTCCGCGAGGGCCGCAGTTAACGGCCGCGGATTAATCCTTAATTCACCATCTCGTTGCGGCTCCCTCCGCGCCGTGGTTGTGTCGTGCCTCGCGCAGCAACTGCGCGCAGGCGGATCACCGATGAAGTCCGTTTTGCATCGTGCGGCACGTGTCACGGCCTATCTCATCGCGTTCCTGCTTGCGCTGGTGTGGACCGCGGCCGCCGCCGTCTCTCTCACGCATCCGCTGTTCGACATCGGCCAGCCGCATGTCGGCGATACGATCGTCACGATCGGCCGGCTGCTCGCGTTCTCGCCCGCGATGGTGGTCGCGTTCGCCCACATGCTGGCCGGGTTGAAACTGTTCATCGGCATCTATCTGTTCGTCACCGTGATCGTCGCGGGCTGGGACTGGGCCGTCCATGGGACGAGCGACGACGCGATGCTCGACGTCGGCCTCCTGATGTCGGCGCTCGCGAGCCTGATCGCAGCCTTGCCGGTCGCGGGACTTGGCGGCGAGCCGCTGCAGGCCGTGATCGGCGAGCTGATGCTTGCGGCGATCGCGAGCGCGGCCGCGATCTACGGCCGCGGCTTTGTGATCTCCGACGAAATGCCGCGTCTGAAGCGTCCCGAACCGGTCGTCATTGCGGCCTGAGTTATTTCTCGGCCAGGACCTCGGCGGCGATGCGGTGCGCCTCGTTCGCGGCCGGAATGCCGCAATACATCGCGACCAGCAGCAAAATCTCCTGGATCTCCTCGGCCTTGCAGCCGTTCTTCAGCGCGCCCTTCAGGTGCACGCGCAGCTCGTTGTGATGACCCGCGGCCGCCATCATGGCGATCATCGCCAGCGACTTCGTGGCAAGCGGCAATGCGGGCTTCTGCCACACGTCGCCATACGCATAGGCGTTGATGATGTGCTGCAGCGGTTGCCCGAAGGCGCCGAATGCATTCATGCGCTTCTCGACCGCCTCGCGTCCGAACATCTCGGTGCGCAGCGCCAACCCGCGATCATGCTGCTCGCGTGTGTCCATCGTGATCCTCCCGTCGCGTCATCGATTGCGTGCCGGCGTCATCATGTCATGATCGCCGCATGATTGAAGCAGCCGTGATCGGCCTCGGGCGGTGGGGCAAGTCGATCGTCGAAGCGAGCAGGGCCACGCGCCTGCGGATCATCCGGGGCGTGAGCAAGGAGCCCGAGCTGGTGCGCGACTTCGCCGCCGCCCACGGCTTCGCGCTCGGTACGGAATTCGACGAAGCGGTCGCCGACCCGCGCGTGCAGGCCGTCTTCCTGGCGACGCCGCACTCGCTGCATGTGCGGCAGATCGAGGCGGTCGTGGCCGCCCGCAAGCCGGTGTGGTGCGAGAAGCCGCTGGCGCTGACCTTGAGCGAAGCGGAGCGAGCGGTCGCGGCCTGCCGCGCGGCGGGCGTGCCGTTCGGCCTCGGCAACAACTATCTGTGTTTCGCCTCGATGCGCGAATTGAAGCGCGTCGTCGCCGGCGGCGGGTTCGGCGAGGTGCTTCACATCGAGGGGCACTTCTCCAACGAGCACTCGACGCGCGTGACAGGCGGCTGGCGCGACGATCCGGCCGAGTCGCCGGGAGGCGGGCTCACCGGCGCGGGACTGCATCTGATCGATGCGCTCATTCATCTCGGCGGGCCGATCGCGCGCGTCGACGCGCGGCTGTTCGCGCGCAAAGCTCCGCCCGATCCACGCGACGTTGCGTCGGTTCTTGCCGAATTTTCCAGCGGTGCGACAGCGCAGATCGCAACCGTGCGCGCCGCGCCGATGTACTGGCGCGTGCACGTGTTCGGTACGAAAGGCTGGGCCGAGGCGCGCGACGAGGTGACGCTCACCGTGGCGCGGCTTGGTGAGGCGCCAGTGACGCAGACCTTTCCGCAGGTCGATTCGCTTGCCGTGTTGCTCGAGGCGTTCGCCGAGAGCGTCGAGACCGGCAAGCCATTCGTCGTGACCACGGACGAGATGCTCGATGTGGTGGCGGCGTTCGAGGCGGCGATCCAGTCGATGCAGGAAAAGCAGCCGATCCAGGTGGCGCGTTAGAGCGCAGCTCTTTCCGTTCCCCTCTCCCGCTTGCGGGAGAGGGTCGCCGCGTAGCGGCGGGGAGGGTTCTTTCTTTGAAGCGCGCAGCCCTCTCCCGCCTCGCATTCGCTCGGCACCCTCTCCCGCAAGCGGGAGAGGGGACGTGCCTCGGGAGGCTCGCTCCATGCGTCTACAGCGGCATCATCACTGCTTCTCGATCCCGGCCGCCTGCCGCACCTTGTCCCAGCGCATAAGCTCATCCGCCATGAACTGGCCGAACGCCTCAGGCGTCGAGCCCTGCACGGTCACGCCGGCCTTGATCAGCCGCTCGCGCACCGCATCCTCGACAATGCTCTCGTTGAGCGCCTTGTTGAGCTTGGCGATGATGTCCTTCGGCGTGCCGCGCGGCGCGAAGAAGCCGTACCACGTTGTCACGTCGTAGCCCGGCAGCACGCCGGACGAGATCGCGGTCGGCACATCGGGCACGATCGGGAAGCGGTCCTTGCCGGTGACGGCGAGCGCCTTGAGCTGGCCGGACTGCACCTGGCCCAGCACCGCGAGCACCGTGTCGAACAGCACGTCGACCTGT
>JAXDNZ010000087.1:0-11093 GCA_034669185.1 Hyphomicrobiales bacterium | reverse complement strand
TGTCGGTCGTGCCGCTGCTCGCGCTCATCCCGCTGCTGGCGCCATCCGGCGCGGTGACCCGGCACGCCAGCCTCGCCGACACGGCAAGCTCGGTCGCGATCGCCTGTGCGGCGATCGCCGCGCTGGTCGTTGCCGGCCGCTATCTCCTCAACCCGTTCTTCCGTCTGCTGGCCTGGACCGGCGCGCGCGAAGTGATGACCGCGGCTGCGCTCCTCGTCGTGCTCGGCGCCGCCGTCGTGATGCAGATCGTCGGGATGTCGATGGCGCTCGGCGCGTTCCTCGCCGGCGTGCTGCTCGCCGAATCGAGCTATCGCCACGAGCT
Organism: Hyphomicrobiales bacterium; assembly: GCA_034669185.1. Taxonomy (GTDB): domain Bacteria; phylum Pseudomonadota; class Alphaproteobacteria; order Rhizobiales; family Xanthobacteraceae; genus PALSA-894. Next base: position 10,771 of record JAXDNZ010000087.1, on the reverse strand, counting down.
GGAGGCCGACATCGAGCCGTTCCGCGGCCTCCTGCTGGCGTTGTTCTTCATGGGCGTCGGCATGACGATCGACATGGCGATCGTGTGGGTGAACCTGTGGCTGGTGATCGCGGCCGCAGTGGTGATCACGCTGCTCAAGGCCGGCATCGTGTGGGCCCTCTTCCGCGTCACCTGCGCGCGCCGCGGCGAGGCGCTGCAGGCCGGTTCCGTGCTCACCGGCGCGGGCGAGTTCGCCTTCGTCCTCTTCCCGCTCGGCGTGTCGCTCGGCATCCTCAACGCCACGCAGGGCAGTCTCCTGTCGGCCATCGCCGCCGTGACGCTGCTGATCGGGCCGCCGTTCGCAAGCCTGACCGAACTCATTTTGCGCCGGCTCGCGCGCGCCGAGCAACGCGAGGCCGACGACTTTACCGACGCGAACGGCTCGGTGCTGGTGATCGGCTTCGGCCGGTTCGGCCAGATCGTCTCCCAATATCTGCTCGCCTCCGGGATCGACGTGACGGCGATCGATCTCGATTCCGACATGATCCAGGTCGCCGGGCGGTTTGGCTTCAAGGTCTATTACGGCGACGGCACGCGGCTCGACGTGCTGCGTGCCGCCGGGCTCGACAAGGCGCGGCTGATCGCGATCTGCATCGACGATCAGGAATCCTCCAACAAGATCGTCGACCTGACCAAGGCGGAGTTTCCCGGCACGAAGATCTTCGCGCGCTCGTACGACCGCGGCCACACGCTGCAACTGCTCGCCAAGAACGTCGACTACGAGATGCGCGAGACGTTCGAGTCCGCGATGCGCTTCGGTCAGAAGACGCTGGAGGCAATGGGCATCGATGCCGACCGCGTCGCGATCGTGGAGGACTTCATCCGCAATCGCGACCGCGACCGCATCGCGATCCAGCAGGCGGAAGGAATCTATGCGGGCATCGATCTCCTGCGCAAACGCCCGACGATGACGCCGTTCAGCGAGCCGCAGCGAGGACCAAAGCCGCTCAACGTCGAGGCGGGAGAGATCATCGCGACCGAAGCGCGGGAAGGGGAGAACGTGGACGGATAAAAAAAGCGCCCACCGGGAGGGCCGGCGGGCGCTTCAAGTCCGAACCTCAGAGGGGACGAGGAGGTCCGGATTCGGGTCGGCCGATCGGGGGAGAATCGGCAGGCCAGGCGGTGAAAGACGATCGCGTCACGGGCGCGTCCCGATCGAGGCACCGTGCGTGGCGTAGGGCACGATCGAAGGCGCATCGAACGGCTTTTCGGGAAGGCCCGCCGACATGCGCCGGCGGTTGATGCGCCGCTCGTGCGCGCGGCTCACCAGAAGGTTGGTTGGGTCGCGCCACACCGGCTCGGAGAAGGCATCACGAAGATCCCCCCGGGTGAGCCCGATGTCGGCGAGCATGCGGTCGTCGAGCCCGGCGAGCAGCGCGGCATCGTGACGGCCTTTGACGGTCTGGACGAATTCGCGCAGGCGGAGCGCCACGATCCCGGTAACGGCATTGACCATCCTGGCGAGCTGCGAGGGGGTCTGGGTATCGGAATAGAACGTCATGGCATCCTCCAACCTGTTGCAATCGCGAGCGAAGTAGTCCCTGTCGCGCCCCGACCTCACACGGAGCGACCCGCAAGACCCACCTAATGTGCTCGAACGAGCTGGATATGGCAGGTTCCTATTGATTAGTGAAACGAATGTTTTTAATCTAACCAATCAGCCGTGGTGATGATTGTCGGCTCGCACCAAGCCGCCTTTCGAGGATGTCGTCATGACCGCTCTGCTCGATGTCGACCAGCTCCGCACCTTCATCGCGATCGCCGAGACCGGCAGCTTCACCCGCGCCGCCGACATCGTGCACAAGACCCAGTCCGCCGTGTCGATGCAGATGAAGCGGCTCGAAGAGCGGCTCGACCGCGCGATCTTCGCGCGCGACGGGCGCGCCTCGAAGCTCACCGAAGACGGCGAGCGGCTGCTCGACTACGCGCGCCGCATCGTGAAGCTCAACGTCGAGACGCTCGCGGCGTTTTCCGACGAGCTCGCCGGCCATGTGCGGCTCGGCGTGCCGGACGACTACGCCGACCGCTATCTGCCCGAGATCATGGCGCGCTTCTCGCGCGCCTATCCGGCGGTCGAGCTGTCGGTGATCTGTGAGGAGACGATCCATCTGCTCGAGCGCATCCAGGCGAACGAGATCGACCTCGCGATCATCACCAACTGCACCGGCAACATGACGGCGGAGAATTTCCGCCAGGAGCGGCTGCTGTGGGCGACGTCGAACCGCCATGCGACGCATGCCGAGGAACGCGTGCCGCTCGCGCTCGGCCGCACGACCTGCGCATGGCGCCGCGCCGCGATCGATTGCCTCGAAACCGTTGGCCGGCCCTATCGGCTGCTCTATTCGAGCGGCAACGCGAGCGCGATCAGCGCCGCCGTGCTGTCCGGCCTTGCAGTGTCGGTGTTTCCGGAGTCCGGCTTGCGCCCGGGCATGCGCGTGCTCTCGGCCGCCGACGGCTTCCCCGAGCTCCCCTCGTGCCGCATCGGACTGGTGCGCAACCCGCACGAACGGTCCTCATTGGCCGATGCGCTCGCCGAGCACATCATCTCGTCGCTCGACAACCTGTCGGAAGCCGCGCGCGCCGCGGAGTAGTGTCAACAGAGCCGAGCCGCCGTCGCGCCGATCACGCGAACGAGGTCGTCGGGGCTCAGCTCGATCTGCAGGCCGCGTCGCCCGCCGTTGACGATGACGGTCGCGTGCTTGAGCGCCTCGGCTTCGACGAACGCGCTTACGCGCTTCTTCTGCCCGAACGGCGAGATGCCGCCGACACGGTAGCCGGTGACGCGCTCGGCTTCTGCTGCCGGCAGCATCGCGGCGTCCTTCGCGCCCGCGACCGCGGCGAGCTTCTTCAGACTGACGACTTGATCCGAGGGCACCAGCACGCAGACGATCGCGCTTCCCGCCTTCGCCATCAGCGTCTTGAGCAGCCGTGCCGGCGGAACGGCGAGCGCCTCGGCGGCTTGCATGCCGATGCGCTCCGCGTTCGGGTCGTAATCGTATTCGTGCAGCGTGAATGCGACGCCGGCTTTCGCGAGTGCGACCGTCGCGGGTGTCGATCTGGCCATGCCGTTCAGCCCTCACACTGAGGAGGCGCGAAGCGCCGTCTCGAAGGGCGAGGGCGCTGCTCGGAGCCTGCGGCCATCCTTCGAGATGCCGCGCTGCGCGCGGCTCCTCAGGATGAGGTTCGCTAATACGCGTATTCCACGAACACCGGCTCGACCGAGCCGCGCCACGTGCCGTGATATTGCGCGAGCAACTCCTCGGCCGGCGTACAGCCGCGCGTCACGCTGTCGCCGAGTGGCGCGAGGTAGCGCGTCTCGTCGCGGCCGTCATTGTCGAGCCGGTTGCGCCGCTTCAACCCCGCATGCGCGAGCGTCAGGCACTCCTTGGCGATGTCGAGCATCGATCGGCCGCGAATCTCCGCCTTGAAACCAAGCCTCGGCACGTCGTCGCGCAGCTTCTGGCGCTCGTCCGCGCTCCAGTCCTTCACCAGGTCCCACGCGGCATCGAGACATGTGTCGTCATAAAGGATGCCGACCCAGAATGCCGGCAGTGCCGGCAGGCGGCGCCACGGACCACCATCCGCCCCGCGCATTTCCATGTAACGCTTGAGCCGTACCTCGGGGAAAATCGTCGAGACGTGGTTGACCCAGTCGGACAGCGTCGCGCGCAAGTTTCCGTGACTCGGAAGCTGGCCGGCGAGCAGATCGCGGAACGACAGCCCCGACACGTCGATGTACTCGTCTTCGCGCTTGACGAAATACATCGGCACGTCGAGCGCGTAATCGACATAGCGCTCGAAGCCCATGCCGTCTTCGAACGCGAACGGCAGCATGCCGGCGCGCGCATTGTCGGTGTCGCGCCATATCTCGGAACGAAAGGACAGGAATCCGTTCGGCTTGCCTTCAGTGAAGGGCGAGTTCGCGAACAGCGCGGTCGCGACCGGCTGCAGCGCGAGCGACACGCGCAGCTTCTTGACCATGTCGGCTTCGGAGGAGAAATCGAGGTTCGTCTGCACCGTGCAGGTGCGGTACATCATGTCGAGGCCGTATTTGCCGACCTTCGGCATGTAGGCGGTCATGATCTTGTAGCGGCTCTTCGGCATCACCGGCGTCTGTTCGCGCGTCCATCTCGGGCTCATGCCGAGACCGAGGAAGCCGATGCCGAGCGGGCGCGCGATCTCCTTGAGCTGTGCAAGGTGAGCCGTAAGCTCGCTCGCGGTCTGGTGGATCGTCTCCACCGGCGCGCCCGAGAGCTCGAACTGACCGCCTGGCTCGAGCGAAATGGCGCCGCCGCCGGTGACGTCGGCGAGACCGATGATGTTGCCATCGTCGATGATCGGCTCCCAGCCGAGCAGGTGCTGCATGCCGACCAGCAGCGAACGGATCGAGCGGCGGCCTTCGTAGGGCACCGGCGCGTGGAAATCGGTCGTGAAGGCGAATTTCTCGTGCTCGGTGCCGACGCGGAACTGAGCCTTCGGCTTGCTGCCCTTCTCGAACCACGCGACGAGCTCGTCGCGCGATTCGATCGGCGTCAGGTCAACGACATCGCGAGCCATGAAGGGATTCCGGACGAAAGGGCGGCGACCTTACACAAGGCGCGCGTGCGGGGGCAATGTTGGGCTCTTTCCTTCTCCCCGCAGAGCCGGAGAGGGCGGCCGAGCAAGCGAAGGGCACGGGAGTACGGCAGCGGCCGCTCAATCGACCCCAGTTTGCAAGATCCGTCTGGGAGTGGCGCGACACAGCATCGCGGAAGCCACCTTAGACCCCCGGTACGCCCGCGTTGGGAAAGAACAGCGGGTGGCCGTTGATCCTGTGGCCGGCGATCGCCTTCTGGCCTTCGGCCGATACCAGCCAGTCGATGAACTGCTGAGCCAGATCCTTCTTGACGCTCGCATGCTTCGCTGGGCTCACCAGGATCACGCCATACTGGTTGAACAGCCGCTTGTCGCCTTCGACCAGGATTGCGAGTTCGCCCTTGTTCTTGAAGTTGAGCCAGGTGCCTCGATCGGACAGCACGTAACCGCCGCTCGCGCCGGCGGTGTTGAGCGCCGCGCCCATGCCCTGCCCGATCGCCTTGTACCAGGCGCCGGGATTTGTCTCGACGTCGATGCCCGCAGCCTTCCAGAGCGCAAGCTCGGCCGCGTGCGTGCCGGACTTGTCACCGCGCGAGATAAACGCCGCTTGGCTTTCCATGATCGCCTTCAGCGCCGTTTCGATGTCCTTGCCCTTTACGCCGGCCGGATCGGTCTTCGGGCCGACCACGATGAAGTCATTGTACATCACGGCGAAACGCTTCACCCCGAAACCGTCAGCGACGAATTTCTCCTCCTGCGGCTTCGCATGCACGAAAACCACGTCCGCGTCACCGCGCCGGCCGGTGTCGAGCGCCTGCCCGGTGCCTTGCGAAATGACTTTCACGTCGATTCCGGTCTTGGCCTTGAAGAGAGGAAGGATGTGGCCGAACAGGCCGGAATCCATCGTCGAGGTGGTCGACGCGACGACGATGGATTTGTCTTGCGCGACCGCCGGAATGCTGAGCGCGGCTGCGATGAGAGCGCCAATGAGAATTCTACGATCCATGTTGTCGTGCTTCAGATCACGAGATCGCCGCGCAGGAACGCCGCGGCTTCCTTTGTTGCGGGCGCGTCGAAGAATGTCCTGGCGTCGGCTCGTTCCACGATCCGCCCACGTGCCATAAATACGATGTCGCCCGCGAGACGGCGCGCTTGTCCGATGTCGTGCGTCGCCATCACGATCTTCACGCCTGAGGCCGCGACGTCCTGGACGATGTCTTCTACGGCCTTGGTCGCGGCCGGATCGAGGCTCGCGGTCGGTTCGTCGAGAAAGAGAATTTCCGGATCGCGCGCAAGCGCGCGGGCGAGTGCAAGCCGCTGCTGCTCGCCGCCGGAAAGCCTTCGTGCCGGACGGTTCGCGAGTTCTGAAAGGCCGGCCTCCTTCAAAAGTTCGGCGACACGGGCATCGTCGCGCCGGAGAAGCGCGTAAGCGACATTCGAGGCCGCTGTCCGCCGCAGCATCACGGGGCGCTGGAACATCATCGCGAGCCGCGGACCCGGTTCAGCGCGTCCGCCCCAGCTGATGCGGCCGGACGTCGGCTGGGCGAGACCCATCGCAAGGCGCAGCAGCGTGCTTTTGCCGCTGCCGTTCGGGCCGAGCAGAACGGTGGTTGCGCCGGAGCCGAACTCGAGACTGATCTCGCGGACGATCTCGACCTTGCCGGCAAGCAACGAGGCTCGTTCGAACGTCACCGGCAGGTCGCATATCGGTCCGTGCATGGTCTAGCCCGCGCGGATTTCGCCAACGCGTCGCGCGCCCCAAGCCAGCGCGTTCACCGCGATGATCAGCGTAATGAGGATGGCGCCCAGCCCCATCGCGAGCGGCAGATCCCCTTTCGAGGTCTCCAGAGCGATGGCGGTGGTCATGGTGCGCGTGAAACCCTCGATATTGCCGCCGACGATCATCACCGTGCCGACCTCCGCGGCGGCGCGGCCGAAGCCGGCGAGCAGCGTCGTCGTCAGCGAGAAACGCGCGTCCCAGATCAGCGTCGCGACCCGTCGCGCCGGCGAAACCCGTAGCGCGGTCAGTTCCTCGCGGTACTCGGCCCAGAGATCCTCGATGGTTTGCCGCGTCAGCGCGGCGATGATCGGCATCACCAACAATGCTTGCGCGATGATCATCGCCGTCGGGGTGAACAAGATGCCGAGGAAGCCGAGCGGCCCGGAGCGCGAGAGCAAGAGGTAGATCGCAAGTCCCATCACGACCGGCGGCAGACCCATGAAAGCATTGAGGACGACGATCACAAACGTACGGCCGGGAAATCGCACTAGCGCCAGCAACGCCCCTAACGGCAATGCGACGAGCGCCGCGAGCAATACCGCCGCGACGCTGACATAGAGAGACAGCGCCACGATCGCATAGAGCGCCCGGTCGCCGCTGAATATGAGTTGGAGCGCGGACGCGCCATCAAGCATGAGAATTCCGCAGTGAACTTCGACGCAATATTTCACCGGTCGTGTGAAATGCAAGCTGCGGAATCCGGTTCGCGCAAATATAGCCGGAAGCTATGGTTTTTGGCAGGAACCGCGCCATGGCGGGTCCGCTCGTGCGCTAAAAAAAAGACCGCAAGGTGAAGTAGCTCACCTATCTGCGGACCGCAGAGCGCCATGATTGCGTGAACGAGCGCGGGTTGGCCGCGCTGTCGCACAGTCGTGGAGAGCGAACATGAACGTGAATGGGAAAGGCGCCCGCATCATCGGCATTGGCGTGTTGGCCGTGCTCTTCCTCGCCGGAGCGATCGCGCTGGCTCCCCGGGCGCAGACAAATGAGGCCCTGCGCGCAGCGCAGGGGATCGACATCATGGGCCTCAGCAAGAATGTGAGAAATCTGCCCGAAGAGCAATTTCCCGCCCATTGAGCGTCAAATGCGCGTGGTTAGCGGTCGCTCGTTTGCGACCCGCCGCGAGTCAATGGTTGATGCCGGCGCTACTCCGCGATCTCGCCCACCACCGTCCTGTTGGGCGGGTCGATGATCAGCACACGTTTGTCGGCCTTGACGAATTTGTACTGCTTTGCGGACGGAATATCCTTCATGACCTCCAGGGAGAAGTCGTGAACGGCAGTTGCTGTCGGCAGAAAATCGGCGACATGGACGTTCGCCAAGCCAGCGGCGGCCGGAGTGGGCGCCGCCGCAATGCTTTTCACGATCATTTTCCGCTGCTCTTCGCTGAGCGGAAACTGATGCTCAGTCGTGGTGAGCTTGTCCAGCTTGGCGTTCTCGGCCGAAATCGTCGACGGGGTCGTCTGCGGTGTTGCGCCGGGCGGCCCCTCGGCGGGAAATGCGGACGCGGTGTTGGCCTGCGATGGCCCGACCGCGGCGGGCTTGGCCTGATCCGCGATCGGGGCCTGCGGTTGCGCCTCGGGAGGTGGCGGAACGGTGTGGTCGGGGGCACTAGTCTGGCCCGGCGTTTGCGGCTGGGCCGGATGGCTTTGCTGCTGTGCCTGCGCCGCTGACGGCTCCTGCGCCCAGACATAGCCCGACGTCATCAAAACCAGCGCTGTCGCGCCGAAAAAGGCCGCCTTGCGCATGAGTTCCTCCTGTGAAGGACGGTGGAACAACGCGCTGGGGGCGCTGCGGTTGCATGGTGGCCAGGGCGACAGATTTGCGTATGCTGGTCCGGCATTCCGTCTGAAGCGAGCCTAAATCATTGTTCAATAAGCGGAGTTTGTCTGGATTCGCTGCGCTCCTGATTGCCGCCGCGCCTCCCGCGCAGGCGCAGTTGCGCGGCCACGGCGGGCCGGTGCGCGCCATCAGCATCTCGGCCGATGGCGCGGCGGCGCTCTCCGGCAGCTTCGATGGCTCGGCGATCCGCTGGTCGCTGACGCGTGACGTCGCCGAGCAAGTGCTGCGCTTCCACGACGATGCCGTGAACGCGGTTCTGCTACTGAAGGACGGCCGCGCCCTCACGGCGGGTGCTGACGGACGCATCGCGATCTGGTCCGACGGCAAGGTGCAGCCGGATCGCGTGTTGCTGGGACACACGGCGCCCATCGTGGCGCTGGCTCTCTCGCCCGACGGCGCGATGCTGGCGTCAGCCGCATGGGATCGAACCGTTCGCCTGTGGCCGCTCGGCGGCGGCGCTCCACGCGTGCTCGAGGGTCATAATCAGAACGTCAATGGCGTGGCATTCACGCCGGACGGCAAGGACGTCGTGACGGCGGCTTACGACCTCACACTGCGCGTCTGGCCGCTCGACGGCACTGCGCCGGCCATCATCACGCTCGCGACGCCGCTCAGCGCGGTCGCCGTGGCGCCCGACGGCGAAATCGTTGCGGCCGGCGCCAACGGCGCGGTTTATTTTCTCGACCGTGCCGGCGCGCTCAAAGGCGAGGTACAGGCCGCGCCGACGCCGATCATATCGGTCGCCGTTTCGCCCGACGGCGCGCTCGTCGCGGCCGCCGGCATCCGCGGCTCGGTCGCGGTGATCGAGCGCGCAACGCGCAAGCTTGCGCGCACGCTCGTCGGGCCGGGCCTGCCGGTGTGGTCGGTCGCGTTTCTTCCTGACAGCCGAACAATGCTCACCGGCGGCACCGACCGCATGATCCGCCGCTGGGATGCGGTCACCGGGGAGCATGTCGGTTCGGTCGCGATCGGCGTGCCGGAGAATCCGCTTGCCGCCTACGCGGGCGATCCGGGCGCGGAAATCTATCGCGCCTGCGTCGCCTGCCACACGCTCTCGCCCGACGAAGGCAATCGCGCCGGCCCGACGCTGGCCAGGATCTTCGGCCGCAAGATAGCGACGCTGCCGGGATACAATTTTTCCGACGCGCTGAAGAAGCTCGACATCGTGTGGACGCCCGAAACGGTTGCCAGGCTGTTCGAGCTCGGCCCTGCCGCCTATACGCCCGGCACCAAAATGCCCGAGCAGCGCATCGGCTCGGCGCAAGACCGTCAGGCGCTCACGGATTTTCTCGCCAGGGCCACAGCCGGAAGGTAGCTAACCTTCGCCCTTGGCCTCGCGTTCGCGCAGATAGTCTTCGGTCGTGCGCGGCGCGGGCCGCGCAGGCGCTGCGAACGGATCGAAGTTCTCATTCGTCATCGTGACGACGCGACAATCCGCGCACATCTTAATGACGTCGAGGCGCTTCGCCGAATTCTGAAACATCCAGTGCTTGCCTTCGAGCTTGGCGGCAACGCGCTCGATGCTGCTCTTCACGCCGAACGGCCGGCCACAGCGGATGCAGCAGAACGGCTCTTCCTCCTTGAGCACGCGCGCGCGCGCGGTCACGGCGCCAAAGTCGATTTGCGGCCGCAGGCTGATGACCTTCTCGGGGCAGGTCGCCTTGCACAATCCGCACTGCACGCATGCGTCCTCGGTGAAGCGCAGCACCGGGCGTTCCTGATCGTCGGACAGCGCTCCTGTCGGGCAGGCGGCGACGCAGGAGAGGCAGAGGGTGCAGCCTTCGACGTCGAGTTCGACCGTGCCGAACGGCGCGTCTTCAGGCAGCGCCACGACATCGACCGGCGCCGGCGCGACGTGATGCAGTTCGCGCAACGCAAGCCGCAGCACGTCGCGTTTTTGGCCGATCACGGAGAACGATGCCGGTCGCGCGACGCCGGGCGCCGGTGCGATCTCGCGCAATGCCTGCCCGAGCACGAACGGATCGTCGGTCTCGATTGTCGCAACGCGTCCCCGGCCGAAGCCGATGCCGTCAAGAATCGGATCGGCGAGTGCGATCGTCTTATAGACACCGGCGATGTCGTGACGCGGCTTGGCGCGCGTAAGAAAGCGCAGACCCGACGCACCGTAGGCGAAAGCGGCCGCGACCGCTTCGAGGCCGACCTGCGTCACCTCATTGACGGCCAGCGGCAATACCCGCGCCGGCAAGCCGTCGCCGTGCCGCGCGAGCGCGTCGATCAGCGCGGCGCCGTGCGGCTCATCGTGCAGAAGCACGATCGCCTGCATGCCGCCGGCTTCCCGATAGGCCAAGAGCATTGCGCGCAGCTTGCGCAGCAGCCCGTCGGCGGGCGGCAGCGCATATGAGGCTGCGCCGGTCGGACACACGGCGGCGCACTGTCCGCAACCGGCACACACGTTCGGATCGATCGCCACATGATCGCCTGCGGGCGCGATTGCGCCGGTGGGGCAAAGATCGAGGCAGCGATGGCAGCCGACAATGTTCGAGCGCGAATGCGCGCACAGGTGTTCGGCGAACG
>JAXDNZ010000086.1:0-4901 GCA_034669185.1 Hyphomicrobiales bacterium | reverse complement strand
CACCGTGTAGGTGTAGGATCCAAGGACGGGTTTCGTGCCTTGATGGACCGAACCGGGCACATGCACCCAGCGGAATTTGTGGATCGGCGCATTGATGCTGGAATTCGCGGGCACACGGGCATCTTGCGCGTGATCTGCGGGCTTTTCGAACTGCAGCGTATTTTGAACGAAGAAGGCGTCCTGCCCCTTCGGTTGGCACTGGATGGTGAAACCCGCGAGATTTTTCACCCTTCGTTTGTCGGTCAGGTTGAACGCCAGAAGGGTCTTGCGGTCGCCGCGATACGCCGTGAGCGAGAAGGCGCCATTCGTCTTCTGAACCGAAGCCATCGTGATCTCCCGACGCCACATGGCTTCCTTTGATCGTTATCAACCAAAGGTAAGCGTTGCCTCGGTATATCGCGACCTGCAACCAAAGCACAAGCTGGCTCGCAATTCTTGTCTGCGGGCAACGTCCGCATGTCACTCCGGATTGATCTTGCGGTCCGCGGTCCAGTCGTACGTGCCGAGATCGCGCTCGCGCACCGCCTCCTTCCAGCCGACCGTCTCGGCGCGGCGCTTGAACGCCATCCCTTCGGGCGAGTGGCGCGTGATGCCGTCGAAGATGGTCGCGATCATCTGGGTGGTGCGCAGACCCATGTTCTCCAGCGCCTGATTGATCATCAGCTTCTGCATCATGAGCTGATTGACGGGCACGCTCGCCATGCGGGCGGCGAGTGTCTCGACCTCGGCGTCGAGATCGGCCGCCGGCACGGCTTTCAGCACCAGCCCCATCCGCTCGGCCTCGCTCCCGTCGACCGTATCGCCGGTCAGCAGCATGCGCTTGGCCTTCTCGGGGCCAAGTCGATAGACCCACATCGCGGTGGTCGGGCACCCCCACACGCGCGCCGGCATGTAGCCGATGCGCGCATCCTCGGCCATGACGATCAGGTCGCAGCAGAGCGCGATGTCGGAGCCGCCCGCGACCGCGTGGCCATGCACCTTGGCGAGCACCGGCCGGTAGGAGCGGAACAACGACATGAAGCGTTCGGTGTTGCGCATCATCATGGCGTAGTCCCGCATCGGGTCCCACGGCATCTCCTGCACGCCCGCGTTCGTGCCGGCGGCCTGCGCGTAGGCCGCGAGATCATAGCCGGCGCAGAACGCGCGCCCCGCCCCGCTCAGCACGATCACATGCACGCCCGCATCCGCATTGGCGCGCGCGACGGCGTCTTCCAACTCGCCCGGCAGCTCGGCATCGATCGCGTTCAGCGCCTCGGGACGGTTGAGCGTGACGCGGGCGATGCGCCCGTCGCGCTCGTAGAGGACGCGCGGCATGAGTTTCTCCCTTGATGGCGCCATGCTAGGCAGCCGAATGGCGGATCGCTATGGTGCCGCCCGAAGAATCTCCAGGGACTTCGCAATGGCCGACCACATCGTTCCGCATTTCCACAACGATCCCGGCGTGCCCGTGATCGAGATCGGCGCGAAGGAATTCATGTGCATCGGCGCGACGCCGCCCTTCGATCATCCGCACGTCTTCTGCGACATGGGGGACGAGAGCGAGTTCATCTGCTCGTATTGCTCCACGCTCTACCGCTTCAAGGCGTCGCTGCATGGCGACGAGGCGCGCCCGCCCGAATGCGCGTGGAAGGTCCAGGCGCCCGCGTCGTAGCCGGCCTTTAAGGGAACACATGGCGAGTTCCCGTTCGGTCCTCATCGCAGGCGCCGGCATCGGCGGGCTCACCGCCGCGCTGGCGCTCGCGCGCGCGGGCTTTCGCTCAGTCGTGCTCGAACAGGCGCCGCGCCTCGAGGAAGCGGGCGCCGGCATCCAGCTCTCGCCCAACGCGACGCGTGTGCTGATCGCGCTGGGTCTGGGTGACCGGCTGCGTTCGCGCATCACCGCGCCGGAGGCGATCCGCGTGATCGACGCCCGCTCGGGGCGTGACATCGTGCGCGTGCCGCTAGCCGGCGCGGAGAAACGCTATGGCGCGCCCTATTGGCTGATCCACCGCGCCGATCTGCAGGCTCTGCTCGTCGACGCCGTCGAGGAGAACCAGGACGTCGAGCTGCGCCTCGGCGCTCGCGTGGAGGACTACGCGCTGCACGCGCATGGCATCACGGTCGAGGCGAAGACGGCGGCCGGATCGCGCGACGAGCAGGGCATCGCGTTGATCGGCGCGGATGGGCTTTGGTCGAACCTGCGCGCGCGCCTTGGCGACCGCGCCGCACCGACCTTCGCGCAGCGCACCGCATGGCGCGCCATGGTGCCGGCCGAGCAGCTCACGCCGGATTTCCGCGCCCCCGTTACCGCGCTCTGGCTCGGGCGCGACGCGCATCTCGTGCATTACCCGGTGAAGGGCGGAAAACTGGTCAATATCGTCGCGATCATTTCTGACAAATGGTACGAGCCTGGCTGGTCCGCGGAAGGCAAGCGCGCCGACCTGCTCCCGCGCTATGCGCAATTCGCCCGGGAAGCGCGCGCGCTTCTGATGCTTCCGGCGCGCTGGCAGAAATGGGCGCTGTTCGATCGGCCGCTGGCGGGCGCCGGGAACGGCCCGGTCGCGCTCCTCGGGGATGCGGCCCACCCGATGCTGCCGTTCCTGGCGCAGGGTGCGGCACTCGCGATCGAAGATGCGGCCGTGCTCGCGCATTGCCTGCAGCACGCGGGCGACGATATGGCCGGCGCCATGCGCCGCTACGAAAACCTGCGCCGCCGCCGCACCGCCCGCGCGCAACGCGAGGCACAGCGCAATGGGCAGCGCTATCATCTCGCCGGCGTGCGGGCGATCGCCCGCAACATGGCGCTGCGCGCGCTGGGCGGCGAGAGGCTCTTGCGCCGCTACGATTGGCTGTATGGTTGGACGTCATAACGACGTTCCAAGAAACGCCGGGGAAACGAATGTTCGCGACCACCATCGCCGGCAGCCTGCCGAAGCCGTCTTGGCTCGCCGAGCCGAACAAGCTCTGGCCGCAGTGGCGGCTCTCTGGCGCCGAGCTTGAGGCCGCGAAGGCGGACGCGACGCTGCTCGCCGTGAAGGAACAGGAAGACGCCGGGATCGACATCGTCACCGACGGCGAGATGTCGCGTCAGCATTTCGTGCACGGCTTTCTCGAATCCGTCGAGGGCATCGACTTCGCGCACAAGGTCGAGATGGGCATCCGCGCCGACCGCTATAAGGCGATGGTGCCGCAGGTGGTCGGCGAACTGCGCCTGAAGGGCCGCGTGCACGGCACGGAAGCGCGGCTGGCGCGCGCGCATACGAGGAAGAAACTCAAGATCACCATGCCGGGGCCGATGACGATCGTCGACACGATCGCGGACCAGCACTACGGCGATCGCGCCAGGCTCGCGTTCGCCTTCGCCGCGCTGCTCAACACGGAGGCGCGCGCGCTGCAGGCCGACGGCGTCGACGTGATCCAGTTCGATGAGCCGGCGTTCAACGTCTACATGGGCGCGGTCGGCGACTGGGGCATTGCGGCGCTGCATCGCGCGATCGAGGGGCTGACGTGCACCACCGCCGTGCACATCTGCTACGGTTACGGCATCAAGGCCAACACCGATTGGAAAGCAACGCTTGGCAACGAGTGGCGCCAGTACGAGACGGTGTTTCCGGTGCTGGCGAAAAGCCGCATTGGCCAGGTCTCGCTCGAGTGTCGCAATTCCAAGGTGCCGATGAACCTGCTGAAGCTGCTCGACGGCAAGGACGTGCTGGTCGGAGCGATCGACGTGGCGAACGACGAGGTCGAAACGCCTGAAGCTGTCGCCGCCGTGATCAGCGACGCGATGAGATACGTGGCGAAAGAGAGGATCGTGCCGTGCACCAATTGCGGCATGGCGCCGATGCGGCGCGACATCGCAATGGCGAAGCTGAAGGCGCTTGGCGATGGCGCAGAATTGGCGCGGCGCAAATTCGCTTGAGATGACCCGCATGCTTTCGAATTCTCCCACCGCCCTCCCCTCGCCCTACTTCCGCGAGGAACACGAGCTGCTGCGCACGCAAATCCGCCGCTTCGTCGAGACCGAGATCAAGCCGCACGGCCTCAAATGGGAAGAGCAAGGCTATGTGCCGCGCGAAGTACTGCGCCGCATGGGCGAGCTCGGTTTCCTCGGCGTCCGCTATCCTGCCGAATATGGCGGCTCCGAGATGGATACGCTCGGCTCGGTCGTACTCGCCGAGGAGCTCGGCCGCTCGACCTTCTCGGGCGCCGCGATCACGATCCTCGTGCACACCGACATGGCCTCGGTGCACATGGCGCATGCGGGTACACCGGCGCAAAAGACGCGCTGGATGGGCGACATCGTCGCCGGCCGCGCGATTACGGCCGTCGCGGTGACCGAACCGGACGCCGGCTCCGACGTGAAGGCGATCCGCACCACGGCGCGGCGCGACGGCGACCACTACGTGCTCAACGGCGCCAAGATGTTCATCACCAACGGCGTGCACGCCGACCTCTATTTCATCGCAGCGAAAACCTCGCCCGACGCGCGGCCCTCGCAGCAGATCTCGATGCTGACGGTGGAGAAAGGGACGCCCGGCTTGCGCGTCAGCCGCGCGCTCGACAAGCATGGCTGGCGCTCGTCCGATACCGCCGAGCTAGTGTTCGAGAATTGCCGCATCCCGGCCGAGAATCTGCTCGGCCAGGAAGGCCGCGGCTTCTACGCGATCATGAGCAATTTCCAGAACGAGCGCACCGTGATCGGCGCCATGGCGATGGGCGAAGCGCAGGCCGCGCTCGAACTCACCATCGACTACGTCACGACGCGCAAGGCATTCGGCGGCACGCTGTACGAGAAGCAGGGCATCCGGCAGCGCCTCGCGATGCTGCAGGCGAGGGTCGAGGCCGGCCGGCAGCTGGTCCACCACGCCGCCTGGCTGGACGCGCAGGGCCACGACGCCACCAAGGAGGTCTCGATGGTGAAG
>JAXDNZ010000085.1:0-7564 GCA_034669185.1 Hyphomicrobiales bacterium | reverse complement strand
CCGAACCCCTCCTTCTCCACGGTCACGTGACCGGAATAACCCGCGTCAAAGTACTTGCCGAGGGCTTCGGCTACGCGCGCATTGACGCGCGACCGCAGGGCTTCGCCGATATCGAGGTTCTTGCCCGAGACGCGAAATGGCATGCTCGCCTCCGCTGTCCTGTTTCCGGCCGGCCCCTTGCATTTTCAGCTAAGAGCGGCCGCACAGAGAGTCAACGCGGCAAAGCCGCCAGCGTTGCGTCAGGACGGAGCGCCGGCGGGCGCCTGTTTCTCGCGGCGGCGTTGCACCGATGACGCGATTCGCATCGCCTCGCGATATTTCGCCACGGTACGGCGCGCGATGTCGATGCCGGCGTCCTGGCGCAGCCGCTCCACGATCGTGTCGTCGGAGAGCACGCTTTGCGCGCTCTCCGCGTCGATCAACTGCTTGATGCGGTGCCGCACGGCTTCGGCCGAATGCGCCTCGCCGCCGTCGGATGCGGCAATCGAGGAGGTGAAGAAATATTTCAATTCAAAGATTCCGCGATTCGTCGCCATGTATTTATTGGCGGTGACGCGCGAGACGGTCGACTCGTGCATGCCGATCGCGTCCGCGACGGTCTTCAGATTGAGCGGCCTCAAATGCTGCACCCCGTTTGCAAAGAACGCATCCTGCTGGCGCACGATCTCGGTCGAGACCTTCAGGATGGTCTTGGCGCGCTGGTCGAGCGCGCGGATGAGCCAGGTCGCGGTCTGCAGGCAATCGGCGAGATAAGCCTTTTCGCCGTCATTCTTCGCGGTCTTCGAAACCTCCGCATGATAGGTCTGGTTGACCAGCACCTTGGGCAGCGTGTCGGAATTGAGCTCGATCGCCCAGCCGCCCTCCGGACCGACACGCACATACACATCCGGCACGATCGGTTGCACCACCGCGGAGCCGAAGGCGAGGCCGGGCTTGGGATTGAGCCTCCGAATCTCGGCGATCATGTCGGCGAGATCGGCGTCATCGACACCGCAGATGCGGCGCAAGCCCGATAAATCGCGCTTGGCGACGAGATCGAGATGCCCGACCAGGGCCTGCATGGCAGGGTCGAAACGGTTGCGCTCCTTGAGCTGGATGGTCAGGCACTCGCTCAGGTTCCGCGCGCAAACGCCGGGCGGATCAAACCCTTGAAGCACGGCGAGCACCGCCTCGAGCTCGCCTGCGGGCGCGCCGAGCTTTTCGGCGACGACGTCGAGCTCGCCCGTGAGATAGCCGGCCTCGTCGACGAGATCGATCAGATGCTGCCCGATCATGCGGCGGACCGGATCGGTGATCGCGAGCGACAGCTGTTCGGCGAGATAGTCGGCGAGGGTCGTTTCGGCCGACACGAAGGCTTCGAGGTTGTAGTCGCCGTCCTGGCGGCCGCCAGAGCCGACGCTGGCCCATTCGGAATAGGCCGCAGGCTCGCTCGGTGCCGGGCGCGGGGCCGCGTCGGCGGCGTCGGGAAACACGTTTTCGATACCGGTGTCGAAGGAATCCTCAATCGCCGCCGAGCCATTCACATCATGTTTCGACCACTCGGTCTCGGAAGACTCCCCATTGGCCTGCGCGGTGCCGTTGGCGGCTCGCTCGTCAGGGCGGCTGTCCTCGCGCGGCCCGTCGGCCGTTGTTTCCAGGAGCGGATTACGCTCAAGCTCGCCATCCACGTAGGCCGCCAGATCGAGATTGGAGAGCTGCAGCAGCTTGATGGCCTGCATCAGCTGCGGCGTCATCACGAGCGCTTGGCTCTGGCGGAATTCTAATCGTTGGGTCAGTGCCATGTTGCGCTGCACATTGGTCCGGTTCTTGCTTATCCGGATCAGGCGACGCTGTATACCCGGTTCCTTACCGCAGTGTTAACAAGTCAGTGGTGGCTTAATACCGCAGATCACATCCGGAATTCTTCGCCCAAATAGAGCCGGCGGACCTCGGGATCGTTGATGATCTCGTCGGCGAGCCCTTCGCGCAAGACTTCGCCCGAGTAGATGATATAGGCGCGGTCGGTAAGGCCGAGCGTTTCGCGCACATTGTGGTCGGTGATCAGCACGCCGATGTCGCGCTGGGTGAGGTGGCGCACGAGCGCCTGAATGTCGCCGACCGCGATCGGATCGATGCCGGCGAACGGCTCGTCGAGCAGCATGTAGGCCGGCCGCGTCGCCAGAGCGCGCGCGATCTCGGTGCGGCGGCGCTCGCCGCCCGAAAGCGCGATCGAGGGCGTCTTGCGCAGCCGGGTGATGTTGAATTCCTCGAGCAGCGCGTCGAGCTCCATCTCGCGCTTCTTCTTGCTCGGCTCGACCACTTCGAGCACGGCGCGGATATTGTCTTCGACGCTGAGCCCTCGAAAGATCGACGCCTCTTGCGGCAGATAGCCGATGCCGAGGCGCGCGCGCTGGTACATCGGCAGATGCGTGATCTCGTGACCGTCGAACTGGATCGTCCCTTTGTCGGCCGGAATGAGACCCGTGATCATGTAGAACACGGTCGTTTTGCCGGCGCCGTTCGGCCCGAGCAGTCCGACCGCCTCGCCGCGCCGTACCGACAGGCTGACGCCGCGCACCACTTTGCGCCCGGCAAAGCTCTTCTCGACCCCTTGCACCGTGAGGGTCGCGACGCCGGCCTCCTCGGCCGAAATGCCGCGCGTGGATGACCGAGTCCTGATGGGCGGATGTAGGTCCGCCTCCGGTGCGTCTTCCGGCGGCGGGGCGCGCCAGGAGTCGCGCGCCTCGTCGTGGGGCATGGGATCGTCGTCAACCGCGCGCTCGACCGGCTGTACCGATTGCCAGTCGAAGCTCCGTTCAGCCGCCCGTCCCGGTGCCGGCTCGGAACGCCTGGATGAGCGTAGCGAGATGCGCTCGGTCGTCTGCAGGCTGATGGGCTCGTCGTGGCCGTTCAACATCGGCTCATCGACCGGACCGAGGTCCATGCCCCAGAGGTCCGACGACGGCGCGGCAGGCTGTTGCGGCGCGCGACGCCTGAGAGATTTGAAAATGTTCAGCACGCCGCTGTTCGACGCTTCGCTCGAATGAACCGGCGGTCCGCGATCATCATCTCTGCCTCGTAAGAGATTGATAACACCGTGGCTTTCGACAGCGCGGCGTCGCCTACCGCGTCTCGCCGATGTCCTGATAGTCGCTTGCGGCGCGCCGTTCAACGGGCGAACGGATGCACTTTGCCGCTCAATTGAGCCGCATCGGTCCGGAGGACTTGGCCGGCGGCGACGGGGGAGACGCCGCCTGCGGACCGGACTTCGGGTCCTTCTGGGCGTTCGGAAACACCAAGCCCCGGACCGGTCCCTTGCCCGACGATTCCACCTTGGTCACGCCGGTCGTGAGGTCGATGACCATCCTGTCGCCATTGAGAACATTCTGGCCCTGCGTCACGACAACGTTCCCGACCATCGTCAGGGTGTTGGCCTTCACGTCGAACGTCCCGTTCTCGCCGCTCGCGGTTTGATCCTTCTGCGTGATGATGGCGTCGCCTTTGCACTCCATCCGCTTGATCTGTTGCTTGCCGCCGCCGGGGCTGGCAACCGCGGGCCCGGATTTGGTGCCCGGGCTCGGCGCCGCCGAACTGTCTTCGTAATAGACGACCAGGACCTTGCACTTAACCGTGTTGTCGCCCTGCGTCATCTTCACATTGCCGGTGAAGGTCGCCATGCGGCTCTTGTCGCGCACTTCCAGCGACGTCGATTCGATCTTCACCGGCTGGCCGCTGTTCGCGGTCAGCCCCTGTGCCATGTTCGATTGCGGCTGCTGCTGCGCGCCGGCAGCACTCGCGGCGAGCGCAACCAGCAAGCCCGGCAGTACGAAGCGAACAATGCGCACGCCGTTCATTGCGCCCCCGCGGGCTTGTCGCCATCGAGCGTCAGAACGACACCGCCCTCGAAGCGGATCACGTCGCCTGAGTCGAGGATTTCCATCCGGTTTGCCTTCAGCAATCCGTCCGGCAACGTCAATTCGATCGGATCATCGGAAAGGACACGGCCGACTTTCATGTCGACGGCAGCCTGGCGTACCTTGCCGCGATAGCCGTGTGCCGTTGAGAACGTCACCTGATCACGCATTGTGATCTGGTCGGTCTTGGTATTGAAGACGCCGCTCCCGGCCAGTATCTGCACGATATTCTGTCCCGGCAGTTCGATCGTGGCTCGCAGGTTCTTCAAATCGATCATGTCGGGCTTGGCGAGATCCTGGACCGCGGTTTCGGCGGTCATCTCATAGGATCGTGAATCGCGGGTGAAGCCCGCGATCTTGGGCAGCTCCATGGTGATCTTGCTGCCCTGCACGCCGAGTTTCCCGGAGACCGAAGGCAATTTCTCCAGCATGCGCAGCGGCTCGAAATAGCTCACGAGCACCAGGACGGTGAGCCCCGCCGCGACACCGGCCGGTACGGCGATGCGAGCGAAGCGCACCAGCCGGCTGTGCCGGCGCGCCGCGCGCACAAGACTGCCAAGGTCGGAGCGCCGCGAGGCGGTCCAGCCATGGGCCGGTGCTTCGATTGCTGTCACGGCCATTGGACGGCTCATGCCCCCGGTTCGCCGTTCGGGTTGAGAATCAAGTTCCGCGCCCTTGGATCATACGGCGGCAGCCCTGCAAAATCGCCTGCGAATGTGGCCTCGGCGCGGCGGAGGGCGTTAACCTATGAATGCGAGAAGATGTCCTCGGCGGCCCAGCCGGCCAGATCGAGGCGCGCGCGTGTCGGTAAAAATTGAAAACACGCCGCCGCGAGCTCCTCACGGCCCTCGCGCGCGAGCAGCACGTCAAGCTTCTCCTTGAGCGCATGCAGGTTGAGCACGTCATCGGCCGCGTAGGCGACCTGCGCCTCGGTCAGCGTTTCGGCGCCCCAGTCGGAAAGCTGCTGCTGCTTTGACACGTCCTTGCCGAGCAGGTCCTTGGTGAGGTCCTTCAGCCCGTGCTTGTCGGTATAGGTGCGGGTGAAGCGGGAGGCGATCTTGGTGCAATAGACCGGCTGCGGCATGACGCCGAGGTGCTTGTAGAGCATCCCGATGTCGAAGCGCGCGAAGTGGAAGATCTTCAGCTTAGTCGGGTCGCCGAGCAGCGCTTTCAGGTTCGGCGCCGGCCCAATATCGCGGCCGATCTGCACCACGTCGGCGGAGCCGTCGCCGGGAGACAGCTGCACCACGCAGAGCCGGTCGCGAACCGGCTCGAGCCCCATGGTTTCGGTGTCGATTGCGACCGCGCCGGTGTAGCGCGACAGGTCGGGCAGATCGCCGCGGTGCAGGCGGATGGTCATTCAGGGGAGCTCGGTCGACCTGCGAAATTATGGGTTGGTGCCCAGGAGAGGACTCGAACCTCCACGGCTTTCACCGCTAGTACCTGAAACTAGTGCGTCTACCAATTCCGCCACCTGGGCATTCAGGCTTGGGCATTCAGACGCGCAGACATATGGCCGGGCGTTTCGCCTTGTCAACGCTTGAGAAGTCGCGGCGCGCCCCGCTATACAGGTCGCGCTCACCCTGACCGCCTGCCCAAGGCCGCGCATGACCGAAATCCCGACAGACGCGCTCGTGACCGTGTTCGGCGGCTCGGGTTTTCTCGGCCGCCACGTGGTGCGCGCGCTCGCGAGGGCGGGCTACCGCGTCCGCAACGCCGTGCGCCGGCCGGATTTGGCCGGCCATCTCCAGCCGCTCGGCCGCGTCGGGCAGATCCATTCGGTGCAGGCCAACCTGCGCTATCCGGCCTCGGTCGAAGCGGCGGTGCGTGACGCCGACGTGGTGATCAATCTGGTCGGGATCCTGTTCGAGCGGGGCAAGCAGCGCTTCGAGGCCGTGCAGGCGCAGGGCGCCGGTCACGTCGCGCGCGCCGCGGCCGCGCAGGGCGCGCGGCTGGTCCACGTCTCGGCGCTCGGCGCGGATGCCGAGGCGCCTGCGCTCTACGCGCGCACCAAGGCGGCGGGCGAAGCGGCCGTTCTCGCCGCGGTACCGGGCGCGACGATCTTCCGGCCCTCGATCGTGTTCGGGCCCGAGGATGGCTTCTTCAATCGCTTCGCCTCGCTCGCGCGACTGTCACCGGCGCTGCCGCTGATCGGCGGCGGCGAGACCAAATTCCAGCCGGTGTTCGTCGGCGACGTCGCGCAGGCGATCCTCAAGGCTGTCGAGCGCGCGGCGCAAGGCGGGACGATCTATGAGCTCGGTGGGCCCGAGGTGAAAAGCTTCCGGCAGCTGATGGAGTTCGTCCTCGCCGCAACCGAGCGGCGCCGGCTGCTCGTGCCGCTGCCGTTCGGGCTCGCAAGCCTGCAGGCGAAATTCCTGCAATTCCTGCCGACGCCCTTGCTCACGCCCGATCAGGTCGAGCTGCTCAAACGGGACAACGTGGTGTCGCAAGCCGCGACGACCGAAGGCCGCACGCTCGCCGCGTTCGGGATCGAAGGCGCCACGATCGAAGCGATCGTGCCGAACTATCTGTGGCGCTTCCGCAAGACCGGGCAGTTCCGCGGGCGGGTGGCGTAGCGCTCTCCCGCTCTTCTCCGCATGAGCGGATGACGTGTTACTTGAATAGCGCGAGCGCGATCAATCCGACCGCGCCGACGACGATGCGCCACCAGCCGAATACCGAGAACCCGTGGCTCGACACATAGTCGAGGAACGTCTTCACGACCACCCAGGCCGAGATGAACGACACCACGAACCCGACCGCAACGATCAGCGGGCTCGCGGCGGCGATGGAATGCCAGCTCTTGTAGAGCTCGTAGACGAACGCGCCGGCCATCGTCGGCATCGCGAGATAGAACGAGAACTCGGCTGCGGAGCGCCGGTCGGCGCCGAGCAGCATCGCCGACACGATGGTCGCCCCCGAACGCGACACGCCGGGGATCATGGCGAGACACTGGCACAGGCCGATCAGCAGATAGGTCATCAGCGGGAACGAGGTTGCGTCGTGATAGCGGGCCTTCAGCGTCAGGCGATCGATCCATACCAGCACCGCGCCGCCGACGATCAGCGAGATGCACACGATCCACACGTTGAACAGCACGCCCTTGATGAAGCCGTGCAAGAGCGCACCCAGGATCGCGGCGGGAAGAAACGCGACTAGAACCCCGATCACGAAGTTTCGGTCGCCCTCATTGGTGAACATGCCCATCGCGATCTTCCACAGCCGCGTGAAATAGATCGAAAGGAGCGCGAGGATCGCGCCGAACTGGATCAGCACCGCGAAACTGTCCCAGAACGCCTTCTTCTCGGGCTCGGGACCGAAGAAATGCTCGACCAGCAGCAGATGCCCGGTCGACGACACCGGCAGGAATTCCGTCAGACCCTCGACGATACCCAGCACGACGGCCTTGAACAGGTCGAACAACATGTGGTGCTCCGGGCCGGATGATGCGCGGTGGGACGTCAGGGAAGGGCGCGGTGGGAATCGCTATGCGCAGCTTTTCGCCCAACGCTCCCGCAAGGGCAATAGAGTTGGGAAACGCGGCGCGACCAGTTGCCGGGAATCGCCGCGTTATCTAGGGTCACGGCGATCCGGCGTTCGCTTCGGCGATTCGGCTTTGTCGGTCCCCGCGCGCGATGATCACGCTATTTCATCATCCCTTCTGCCCGCAT
>JAXDNZ010000084.1:0-3256 GCA_034669185.1 Hyphomicrobiales bacterium | reverse complement strand
GCGGCCCGTGCGGGCCGAACAGCACGACGCTGAAACCGTCGCGCCGGTCGTGATCGGCGAATATCCAGCGCCCGTGCTGATGGAGCCCGACGATCGCCTCGACCCAGCCCGCCCCATAGAGATCCGGCCACTGGTCGGCGAAACGCAGATGGACCTCGATGATCGTTCCCCCGATAGTTTCGAGATTCATCATGCCGGTGTAGCCGGCCATGTGTTTCCTGATCCAAGCACCGCACTGCGTCTCGATCGCAGGATCGGGCGCCGCATGGATCACCCAATAATCGAACATTCCTTCGGCAATCGGCCGGCCGGTGACGTGACGCCACCAGACCGGTTCGCCGTCGATGACCGCGACGTCGGACGAGAGATGCCGCCCGTCGAGCAAGGCCATCCACATATGGCCGGGCGCATAGTGCATCGCATAGTCGGCGGCGGAGCGCAGCACGCGGCTGCCCACGCCCATGCCCTTGAGATTGGTGATCGGCTTGGAGAAGACCGGAAAGTCCGTCGGCTCGACGCCATGCGGCGCGGCGGCGAGATCTTGCGACTGGGCGACCAACACCTTGTCGTAGACCCAACGATGGCGCGGATGCCAAGCCCACGAGTCCGTGTCCTCGGTCGAGATCAGGACCTCGGCCGGACAGGAGACGTTTTCGAAGTACTGGAGGCGCCAGGGGTCAGCTTCGCAGATCGGCATCGGGCGTTAGCGCTAGGGGGACCGGGTGTCAGCGTCGAGGCCGGGCGTTCTCCCGGCCCGGCAGGACGACTTAGAATTTGAGCGCATGGATCGAGAAGTAACCGCGCGCATCGGTCCACACTGCGGTCGGCCGCCAGCCTGCGCTGCTCGCGAGCGCACGGAAGGAGTCGACCGTGTACTTGTAGGAACTCTCGGTGTGGATCGTTTCACCCTCGCGAAACGCGAACGCATGACCGGCGACCGTGACGGTCTGGTCTTTCAGACTCTCCAGATGCATTTCGATGCGCCGGTCCGAGGCGTTGTAGTACGCGCGATGGCGGAACGCAGAGAGATCGAAGTTTGCGCCGAGTTCGCGGTTCATGCGGGTCAGCACATTGAGATTGAATCGCGCGGTCACACCCGCGGCATCGTCATAGGCGGCGTTGAGCACCGCCTCGTCCTTGATCAGGTCGATGCCGACGATCATCGTTGCGCCGTGCCCGAGAATCCGGCCGGCCTGGCGCAGGAACTCGGCGGCGTCCTGCGGTTCGAAATTCCCGATGGTCGAGCCCGGGAAGAACCCGACGCGCGGACGGTTGCGGATTTGCACCGGCAGGTCGAAATCGCGGGTGAAGTCGGCCACGACCGGGAGCACCGCCAGATTCGGCATGTCGCGCTTGAGCGCGGCCGCCTCCTGCGCCAAGAACTCGCCCGAAATATCCACCGGCACGTAGGCGGCGATCTGCGGGGCCGCACGCAGCATGATGCGCGCCTTTTTCGAGGAACCGGCTCCGAATTCGACCAGCGCGGCCGCGAGCGGCACGGACGCCGCCATCGCCGGCGCGTTCTGCTCCAGGATCTTCAGTTCAGTGCCGGTCGGATAATACTCCGGCAGGCGTGTGATTTCCTCGAACAGCGCAGAGCCCGCGGCGTCGTAGAAATATTTCGCCGACATCCATTTCGGGCTCTCGCTGAGGCCATTGATCACATGGTCGGCGAAGCTGTCGGAGGCTGCCGCCTCATGTCGCGCCGAATAACGCAGAACGGATCGAGCGAGGGCGGCCATGGCTGATGTCCCTGGATGTTAAACGAGAGAGTATCGGTCGGCGTAGTCGGCAAGGCGCAATCCGGTAAATTGCCAGCGTGCGGGTGGATAGAAGAAGTTGCGGTAGGTGACGCGCGAATGACCGTGCGGCGTCGCCAGCGAGGAGCCGCGCAGCACCATCTGGTTGATCATGAATTTGCCGTTGTATTCGCCGAGCGCGCCGTCGACCGCCTTGAAGCCCGGATAGGGCGCGTAAGCGCTGCGCGTCCATTGCCACACGATTCCGTAAGCATCCGCGAGATGACCGCCGCGTGCGGCGACTTCCCATTCCTGTTCGGTCGGCAGATGCTTGCCGGCGAAGCGCGCGAAGGCGTCGGCCTCGTAGTAGCTGACGTGCATCACCGGCGCTGTGGGATCGATCGGCTTCAAACCGCCGAGCGTCAGTTGCTTCCACGCGCCGTCATGGTCCTGCCAGTGGCCCGGCGCGACCCAGCCCTCGCTCTGCGCCATGGCCCAGCCATCCGAGAGCCACAGCATCGGATCGGCGTAGCCGCCGGCTTCGATGAATTCGAGCCATTCGCCATTGGTCACGAGCGAACGCGCGATGCGGACCGGTCCGACCAGCACGCGATGCGAGGGGCCTTCATTGTCGAAGCAGTAGCCCTCGCCGTTGTGGCCGATGGTGTGGATACCTTCCGGCAGGTCGACATAGCCCTGCCCGCCTGTCGCGCGCGGCGGCTGCCACGCGTTGTCATAGGCCGGCGCGATCGGGTTCTGCGCGAAAGCGTGCAGGATGTCGGTGATGAGCAGCTCCTGGTGCTGCTCCTCGTGATTGAGGCCGATCTCGAGGATGCGTTGGATCTCGGGCCACGCGCCGTCGTCCGCCTCCTCGATCAGCGTCTCGATCGCCGCATCCACGTGCGCGCGATATTCGGCGACCTCGGCGGCGCCCGGCCGCGTGACCAGCCCGCGTCTGGGGCGCGCATGGCGCGGGCCGGCGGCGACGTAATAGGAATTGAACAGGAACGCGAAGCGCTCATCGTAGATGCGATAGCCAGGGACGTTCGGCTGAAGCAGGAACGTCTCGAAGAACCAGGTCGTGTGCGCGCGATGCCATTTGGTCGGGCTCGCGTCGGGCATCGACTGGATGACCTGATCCTCGGCCGAGAGCGGCGCGGCGCGGCGCTCGGTCTCCCCGCGCACGCGGGCGAAGGTCTCGCGCCAGCGGACACGCGCTGAATTTGGGCCTGACGGCTCAATGTCGGCGGAGGGACGGGCGGCGGACGCAGTCGGCATCAATCATCTCCGCGAGGCGGGCCCGGCCGGGGGTCCGTCGGTCTTCCCTGAACGGTCATATATTGTGTCCGCCATAGACCGCGACCCGGCAATCGAAAATATCGTGATGCCTGAACGGCGGATGTTACGGCGCGGTGAGTGAAACGTGAAGAGTCGCAGCATGACGGCCCGGTGGCGGATCGGTTCAGGCCATAACGCCTCAATGTGGTGAGAGTTCGATCAGCCGGATCGCCCCGAGC
>JAXDNZ010000083.1:0-2851 GCA_034669185.1 Hyphomicrobiales bacterium | reverse complement strand
CGCTACGCTCGGCGACCTCCCCCTTTCTGGGGGAGGCAGGAGTACAAATTAATGGCGCGCGAACTGCTTTTCGCGCCGCTCGGCGGCGTCGGCGAGATCGGCATGAACCTGTCGCTCTACGGCCTTGGCGACGGGGGCAAGCGCACCTGGCTTGCGGTCGACCTCGGAGTCTCGTTCGCCGGCGATGACCTTCCCGGCGTCAACCTCATCATGCCCGACGTCGCCTTCCTGGTCGAACAGCGACGCAATTTCGTCGGGCTCGTGCTGACCCATGCCCACGAGGACCATTTCGGCGCGATCATCGACCTGTGGCCGAGGCTGCGCTGCCCGATCTATGCGACGCCGTTCACGGCTGCGCTGTTCGAGGCCAAGCGCCTCGGCGAACCCGGTGCCCCGGAGATCCCGATTCAGGTCGTGCCGCTGGGGAGCCGCCTCACGCTCGGTCCTTTCGACGTCGAATTCGTCTCGGTCTCGCACTCGATCCCGGAGTCGAACGCGCTCATCATCCGCACGCCGCTCGGCAACGTGCTGCATACCGGCGACTGGAAGCTCGACCCAACGCCCGTGATCGGTCCGGCGACCGATGAGGCCAAGCTCAAGGCGCTGGGCGAGGAAGGCTGCCTCGCGCTGATCGGCGACTCGACCAACGCGGTGCGCGAGGGACGCTCGCCGTCGGAGACCGACGTCGCCCGCACGCTTCTGGAGCTGATCGTCAACGCACGTGGGCGCGTCGCGGTGACGACGTTCGCCTCCAACGTGGCGCGCATGCGCGCGGTCGCCGACGGCGCGCGCGTCGCCGGCCGCGAGGTTGTGGTGATCGGTCGCGCGATGGCGCGCGTCGAGCAGGTCGCGCGCGAGACCGGCTATCTCGACGGCATCCAGGAATTCCGCAGCGCGGAGCTCTACGGCCACCTGCCGCCCGACAAGGTCGTGGCACTGTGCACCGGCAGCCAGGGCGAGCCGCGTGCGGCCCTCTCGCGCATCGCCGAGGACGAGCATCCCGAAGTCACGCTCGGGAAGGGCGACCGCGTGATCTTCTCCTCGCGCACCATTCCGGGCAACGAGAAGGCGGTCGGCCGCGTCGTCAACGGCCTCGTGCGCCAGGGTATCGAGGTGATCACCGACCGCACGCACCTCGTGCACGTCTCCGGCCATCCGCGCCGCGAGGAGATGGCCGAGCTCTATGGCTGGGTGAGGCCGCGCATCGCGGTGCCGGTGCATGGCGAGGCGCTGCATCTGGCCGAGCATGGGGCGCTCGCGCGCAAAGCCGGCGTGCACGAAGTGATCCTGTGCGGCGACGGCGATCTGGTGCAGCTCGCGCCCGTGGCGGGCGTGATCGACGAGGTGCCGGCGGCGCGCCTCTACAAGGATGGCGCGCTGCTGATCGATTCGCAGGCCCCCACGGTCGGCGAACGGCGCAAGCTCTCGTTCGCCGGCATTGTCGTCGTGGCGATGGCGATCGACGACAAGGGTGCCTTGCTTGGCCAGCCCGAGGTCGAGTTGATCGGCATTCCCGAGCTCAATGCCGACAAGAGGTCGATGACCGACATCGCCTATGACGCCGTCACCGAGACGTTCCGGCAGTTGCCGCGGCCGCGCCGGCGCGATCCCGACGCGGTCGAGGAGTCGATCAAACGCGCCGTGCGCGCCGCGGTCGCCGGCAACTGGGGCAAGAAGCCGATATGTATCGTGCATGTGATCGCGGTATAGTTTTTGCGCGTCGCCTCACTCTGAGGAGCGCGCGCAGCGCGCGTCTCGAAGCGGCGAGACGACGGCCCGCATCCTTCGAGACGGCGGCTTCGCCGCCTCCTCAGGATGAGGGCTGAGAGAGGAAGAAACATGATCGGCCGTCTGAACCACGTCGCCATCGCGGTCGGCGACATCGCCAAGGCGAGCAAGCTTTACCGCGATACGCTCGGCGCGGAGGTTTCCGGTGTGGTGCCGCAGCCGGATCATGGCGTGAACACGGTGTTCATCACGCTGCCGAACACCAAGATCGAACTGCTGGAGCCGCTCGGCGACAACTCGCCGATCGCGAAATTCCTCGAGCGCAACCCCGACGGCGGCATCCATCACATCTGCTACGAGGTCGACGACATCCTCAGCGCCCGCGACAGACTGAAGGCCGACGGCGCGCGTGTGCTCGGCGACGGCAATCCGAAGATCGGCGCGCACGGCAAGCCCGTGCTGTTCCTGCATCCGAAGGACTTTTGCGGCACGCTGGTTGAGATCGAGCAGGCGTGACTTTCTTATCCCTCCCCTGAAAGGGGAGGGTCGGATCGCCGAAGGCGATCCGGGGTGGGGTCGTGATAAGTTGACCCCCACCCGGCGAGCTTCGCTCGCCGACCTCCCCCTTGCGGGGGGAGGTATGGGAGAGGTCGGAGCTTGATGTCCTGGACCACAGCCGCCGCGATCTATTTCGTCATCTGGTGGGTGGCGCTGTTCGCCGTGCTGCCGTTCGGTGTGCGCTCGCATGCGGACACCGGCACCGCGGCCGAGCCGGGACACGATCCCGGCGCGCCGGTGATGCCCGCGCTTTGGGCCAAGGTGATCTGGACCACCGTGGTGGCGACCGTGCTGTTCGCGCTCTGCTGGGTCGTCTACGTCTATCGTCTGGTCACGCTCGAGGAGCTTGCGACGCTGTGGGGGCTGCTGCGCTGACTGCCGCCCGCATGAGCGAAGCGATATGCGGGCTACCTTTCATGCGGGCTACGGAAAAAGGGGTACGCCATGAGCCTTGAGTTCCTGATCACCTCGTTCATCGTGGTCGCGTCGCCCGGCACCGGCGTGCTTTACACGCTGGCGGCGGGCCTTTCGCGCGGATCGCGCGCGAGCGTCGTCGCGGCCTTCG
>JAXDNZ010000082.1:0-2738 GCA_034669185.1 Hyphomicrobiales bacterium | reverse complement strand
CGTCGTAATGCACACCCTTGGCCCAGTGCATGACGTGCGTGCCGGCCGGCATCGGCACGGTCGCCTCCGGGTCGAATGTGCCGCCATTGCCGACCCACCATGTTCCCGAGAGCACCATGAAGAAGCGGTCGTTGGGATGGAAGTGCGGCCGGCTCATGTGGCCCGGCAGCCAGGTCAGCAGCATCGCGTAGGGGCCGGGCTTGGTCGGATCGCCTTGCAGCACCACGGTGCGGTTGCCGGCGCGCGCGTTCTCGGTCCACTGGATCTGATCCGGCAGCTTGAAGCCGACGATCTTCGGATCGAGCTCGATCGCCTGTGCGCTCGTCACCAGCATCAGCGCCGGTACGGCGGCCGCGACGAGCCGCGCGATGAATGACATGGGGACCTCCCTGTTTTTGTCTTGTCGGCGAATGCTAGCCTGACGCGCGGAACCGCGAAAGCCGGAGGAGCGCATGCCTGCACGGACGATGGCCGCCCTGTTCGCGCTCGCGTGTGTCGCGACGCCCGCATGCGCCGCCTGGCCGGATCGTCCGGTGCGGATCATCGTGCCCTATGCGGCCGGCGGTCCGGCCGATGTGACCATGCGGCTCGTCGCCAACAAGCTGCAGGAGCGGTTCGGCCAATCCTTCGTGATCGACAACCGCTCCGGCGCGGGCGGCAACATCGGCGCCGCGGCGGGCGCTGTCGCAGCGCCGGACGGCTACACGCTCACCGTCATCACGCCGGCGCAAGTCATCAACACGACGCTGTTCGCCAGGCCCGGCTACGACCTGCGTGATTTCTCAGCCGTCGCGCTGATGAATACCGCGCCCGCGCTGCTGCTCGCGAACCCGAAGCTCGGTGTCGGTTCGCTGGCGGAGGTCATCGCGCTCGCCAAGGCAAGGCCGGGACAGATCTCCTTCGCGAGCCAGGGCACCGGCGTGGCGCCGCATCTGATGATGGAGATGATCAAGAAAGCCGCCGGCATCGACCTCGTGCACGTGCCCTATCGGGGCTCGGCGCCCGCGCTCAACGACGTGCTCGCCGGGACGGTGCCGCTGATGATGGATTCGATCGTCACGGGTCTGCCGCACGTGCGCTCCGGCGCGCTGAAAGGTCTCGCGGTGTCGACGGGCAAGCGCACGCCGCTCGCGCCGGATATTCCGACCGTCGCCGAGTCCGGCGTCGCGGGCTTCGAGGCATTCCTGTGGTATGGCGTCGTCGCGCCGGCGCAGACGCCGGCCGAGATCGTGGAGAGACTCAGCGCCGAAATCCTCGCCGTGCTGAAACTTCCCGACCTGCGCGAGCGCCTGATCGCGCTGGGTTCCGAGCCGGGCGACATGGGGCCGGCGGCATTTTCGGCGTTCATCAAGTCCGAGAGCGACAAGTGGGGCGAGATCGTGCGCACCTCGGGCGCGAAAGCTGAATAATTTGTCAGCATGAAATGTCTTCGCGTTTCCCTCTCCCGGACGCCGCCGGAGGTGCCATATAATGGCAAACGCCGGACGATTCAGGAGCCCTTATGGCCGCTTTGCCCGACTACAAGGTGTCGCCCTCGGTGCAGCCGAAAGCCGACGACTACGGCTACGACCTCGATCGTGCGCTCTCAGCCGTGATGGGCCTGCATGCGATCATCCCGAACGACGCCTTCACGGCCGAGACGCTCGGCACCGAGCGCGCCGGCAATGCGGTGCTGATCAACGATCGCGGCGTGGTGCTCACCATCGGCTACCTCATCACCGAGGCCGAGCAGGTGTGGCTCCATCTCAATGACGGCCGCGTCGTCGAGGGCCATGTGCTCGGCTACGACCAGGCGACCGGATTTGGGCTGGTGCAGGCGCTCACCAAGCTCGACCTGCCGCCGCTGGCCCTCGGCGACTCGACCATGTTGCCGCTCGACGAGCGCGTGGTGGTGGGCGGTGCGGGCGGCCGCCAGCGCTCGGTCGCCGCGCGCGTGGTCGGCAAGCAGGAATTCGCCGGCTACTGGGAATACGTCCTCGACGAGGCGATCTTCACCTCGCCGGCGCACCCGAACTGGGGCGGCACCGCGCTGCTCGGGCCCGCGGGCGACCTGCTCGGCATCGGCTCGCTGCAGCTCGAGCGCGCACGCGAGAGGGGCGGGAGCGAGCACCTCAACATGATCGTGCCGATCGACGACCTCAAGCCGATCCTCGACGACATGCTCAAATTCGGCCGGCCGAATCGTCCGCCGCGCCCGTGGCTCGGCCTCTATGCGACCGAGATCGAGAGCAAGATCGTCGTGGTGGGCCTCGCCTCGCGCGGGCCCGCGCGCTCAGCCGACATCCGCACCGGCGACATCGTGCTCTCGGTCGCGGGCCGCGAGGTGAGCGAGCTCTCCACCATGTTCCGCAAGGTCTGGTCGCTCGGCGATGCCGGCGTCGAGGTGCCGCTGTTGATCTATCGCGACGGCCGCACCTTCGAAGCGACGGTTACCTCCGGCGACCGCACCCGCTTCCTGAAAGGGCCGAGCCTGCACTGAGCGTCGCGCTTCCGGAACGCGGCTTCCTGCGCTAGACGCCGAGCTTTGCGCGAATCTGGCTGACGATCGGATAAGCGACCATCCCTGCGGAAAAGATGAAGGCGGCGGCCGCGAGCACATAGGCGCCGGTCCGCACCGTCATGAGGGACAGCAAGTCGGACACGCTCATCAAGTTCGGATCGATCGGACCGCCACTGCGTTTTTTCTTCTTGCCGGCCGCGATTTCCTCGCACCACGCGCGAATGCGGTTTTGAATCGT
>JAXDNZ010000081.1:0-3235 GCA_034669185.1 Hyphomicrobiales bacterium | reverse complement strand
GGCCCTTTTTCTTTTGGTGCCGGTCTCAGGCGCCTTGATGAGCAATGCAATAGCGCATTTGTGCCATGCGCTTTCCGCTCACTCCGCTGCAGCGCGGTAGGGCTTGAGTTCCTCAAGCGGGATCTCGGCGAGCCGCCCTGCCATCATCACAAGGTCGGCCGCGAGCTTTGCGAACGAGGCGCTGCGCTCGTAGCGCCGCTCATCCATGTAGAGCGCGCGATTGATCTCGATCTGGATCGAATGCAGGCCGGCGGCCGGATTGCCGTAATGCTCGGTGATGAACCCGCCCGCATAGGGCTTGTTGCGGCTGACCGCATAGCCGCGCTCGCGGAACACCTCCTCGATCGTCTCCGACACGATGCCGACGCAGCTCGTGCCGTAGCGGTCGCCGAGCACGACGTCGGCGCGCGGCCGGTCGTCCTTGCTGCCGGCAGTCGAGGGCATCGAATGGCAATCGACCAGAACGGCCGCGCCGAAGTCGCGGTGCACGCGCGTGAGCAGCCGGCGCAGCGCCCGGTGGTAGGGCTTGTAGAGGCCCTCGATACGCCGCAGCGCGTCGTCGATCGGGATGCGCTGGTCGTAGATCTCCTGTGCGTCGCCGACCACGCGCGCGACCGTGCCGAGCCCGCCCGCGACCCGCATGGAGCGCGTGTTGGCGAAGGACGGGAGGCGGCCGTCGAACATGCGCGGGTCGAGCTCATAAGGCTCGCGGTTCACGTCGACATAACAGCGCGGAAAATGCACGCGCATCAGCGGGTGCCCGCGCGCCACGACACCTGCGACGAGATCGTCGACGAAGCTGTCCTCCGAGCGGCGCAGCGTCGCGAGATCGAGCTTGGCGGCGGAGAGGAAGGCGCGCGGATAGATGCGCCCGCTGTGGGGAGAGTTGAACACGGCCGGCCCGCGGCATTCGGCCGGCTCGAGGATTTCGAACGGCGGGTCGAGTTCGGCTTCCAGACTGCTCACGGGCGCTCTTTTGCTGTGTTCTTGTCGCGATCTTGTGGCGATTGTTCGATCCCGGGTCCGGGCCTTTCCGACCTACATTTCCATGCGGGCGCCGCTCTGCCAAGATCGCCGGCCCGGTTCACCCCATATTTACCGCCGATGCGGCTTATGGGAGGCCGATTTATCAAGGATTCGACTGCGTTCCATGACCCAGCCGACACCAGTACCAAGCCCGACCAAGATCCTGCTCGCCGAAGACGACAACGACATGCGTCGTTTTCTCGTCAAGGCGCTCGAGAACGCCGGCTATGAGGTGATCGATTACGACAACGGCATGGCGGCGTATCGGCGGCTGCGCGAGGAACCGTTCGAGCTGTTGCTCACCGACATCGTGATGCCGGAGATGGACGGCATCGAACTCGCCCGCCGCGCCGCCGAGCTCGATCCCGACATCAAGATCATGTTCATCACCGGCTTTGCGGCCGTGGCGCTCAATCCGGACTCCAAGGCCCCGAAGGACGCCAAGGTCCTGTCGAAGCCGTTCCATCTGCGTGACCTCGTCAACGAGGTGCAGAAGATGCTGGCGGCGTAGGCGCATCCTCCTCGGTCCCGATCCTGAAAGGACGTGCCATAGCGCGTCGCAGACGCGCGTAACCGCTCCTTGGGATGAGGTTTTGAGGGCGGCTTGCCCGGCTACTATCGAGCCGATATAGGGTGGCATCCTTGCACTACGGGCGCGTAGCTCAGCGGTAGAGCACTTGGTCGACATCCAAGGGGTCACAGGTTCAATCCCTGTCGCGCCCACCATTTCTTGCGGTCATCGACGTTCGTTGACACACCCCGCGGCCGCTCGCTAGAACCCCGGCCCACAGACACCCGCGCCGCGCGCGACGCCACGGAACACCACCATGAAAGTTCGCAATTCGCTCAAATCCCTGCGCGGCCGGCATCGCGACAACAAGATCGTGCGCCGCAAGGGCCGGGTCTACGTGATCAACAAGACCCAGCCGCGGTTCAAAGCCCGCCAGGGCTGAGCCCAAAATAAGGCTGTGCTGTCACAAGCCTTTGATCGCCTGAGGCATTTTCCAGGTTGCGCCGCAGCGCGGAAGTCCTAGACTCCTCCCTCATGCGCTTGCGACTCAGCATGCTTGCGGTGGCTGCGGCTCTGGCCGCCGCGATTCTTGCGCCGGCTGCGGCCCGATCGGAGCCCGGAAGCTGGGTCGATCCCCCCGATAAGGTCGCCAAGGTCCCGCTCGGCGACCGCACCAAGAACCTCGATTTCCTGTTCGAAGCGCTCAAGGTTGCGCCCGGCGCGGAGGCTGCCAAGCTGGTCGAGAGCCGCATCTGGGCGCTCTGGCTCGCCTCCGGCAGCGACACGACCGACCTGCTCATGACGCGCGTGAAGACCGCGACCGATCAGAAGGACCTCAATCTCGCGATTGAATTGCTCAACGCCGTGATCGAGTTGCGTCCCGGCTATATCGAGGCGTGGAACCGGCGCGCCACGATCCATTTCCAGAACAAGGACTACGGCGCTTCGCTCGCCGACATCCGCCAGGTGCTGGCGCGCGAGCCGCGGCACTTCGGCGCGCTCTCGGGGCTCGGCATCATCATGCAGGAATTCGGCGAGGAGAAGCTCGCGCTCGACGCCTTCCGCAAGGCGCTCGCCGTCAACCCGCATCTGCAGAAGATTCCGGACTTCGTGAAGACCCTGACCGAGAAGGTCGAGGGCCGGGATATTTGAAACCCGCGCCGCTGCGAGCGCGTATTGCGGCGTGTCTCGTCTCCTCCGCATGATCCTTCCCGCCATCGTGGCTCTTGCGCTCGTTGCCGGGCTGCTGGCCGTCGTGACGGCCATCGGCACCGTCGCGATCGAGCGCCGTTATCCGCCGGCCGGGCGGTTCGTCGATCTTGCGGGCGCACGATTGCACGTGCTCGAGCTTGGCCGTGGGGCGGACGATGTCCCGATCGTGCTGCTGCACGGGGCAAGCGGCAATCTGCAGGACATGCGGCTTGGTCTGGGCGAGGCTCTCGCGCAGCGCCATCGCGTGATCCTGCTTGACCGGCCCGGGCACGGCTGGAGCGGGAGGCCGGGTCGCGACGCCGACGCTGATCCGGCCCGGCAGGCCACCTTGATCGCGCAGGCGCTCGACCGCCTCGGCGTCCGGCGCGCGATCATTGTCGGGCATTCGTTCGCGGGCGCCGTGGTCACTGCGTTCGCGCTGGAACACCCGCAGCGCGTCGCCGGCATCGTGCTGCTTGCCCCAGTGACGCATCCGTGGCCGGGCGG
>JAXDNZ010000080.1:0-3402 GCA_034669185.1 Hyphomicrobiales bacterium | reverse complement strand
AGGACGCGCTCGTCATGCACGGCCTCATCGGTGAAATCGCCCAAGCCCACGTAGCCGCGCACCAGCGCGGCGGCGATGCAGTAAGGCTGCGAGAATTTACCGGCGTAGCCGTTCGCGGGTTTCTGCTTGGCAGCGAGCGGCTCCCATAGACGATGGACGGTCCCATCGCCCACGTCGCACACGATGTCCTCGATGTCTTCGGGCTTGATGCCACGTGCCGCGAGCCGCCGCGCGCAGTCGATATAGGGATGAGTCATGGTCCCGCACGGATAGGGCTTGAAGGCAAGCGTCTCGATCACCCAGCGCTGGCCGAAATCGCCGATCAACGCCTGGTAATCTCCCTGCGTCGTATGGGCGAATCCATGAAACAATCCGTGCGTACCCTCGAACACCGTGCGCGGCCCGTTGAAGCCCGCGCGCGCCATCAACGCGGCGCGCAAGCCCGATTGCGCGGCCCAACCGGCGTGCATGCGCTTGGTCCAGGCGCCTTCCGCCAGATATTCGATGATGCCGCTTGCCATGCTGCCGGCGATGCCGAGCGCATCGACGTTCCGCGGTCTGTCCAGCGCCAGTGCTGCCGCCACTCCGGCCGCAGCCCCCATTGCGCCGAACACGGCGGTCGGATGGAAGCCCGCTTTGTGCACGGCCTTCGGCACCACAAGGCTCAGCCGGCACAGCACCTCGGCGCCGACCGCGATGCCGCGCAGCGCGGAAGCGCCGTCACGATTGTGCCGCTCGCAGGCCGCCAGCACCGCCGGCACGATGACCGCGCCGGCATGCACCGGCCCGCCCTCGAAGGTGTCGTCAAAATCCTCGCCATGCGCCGCCGTGCCGTTGACCAGCGCAGCACCCGCCGCGCTTAACGTCCGCGCGTGGCCGATCGCCGTGCATGGCCCGTCATCGTCGCAACCGGCAAGGGTCGCCTTCACGTAGTCCTCGTTGCGCGCCGTCACGCAGAGGCCGATCACGTCGACCGCAAGGTCCACGCATTTCTCGCGCACCGCAGCGGGAATTTCGAGCGCATGAATTCGCGCCGCGATTTGCTCGGCGATCGAAACGTCCGGAAGCGCACTCATGTATTGCGCAGCCTCGCACCGCCGAAGCCGGGGATGCGGTTGATCGCGATCACCACCGCGAAGGTCACGGCGAGCATGATCAAGCCGAGCACTGCGATCGCGCCGAGGTCGCCCGACTCGTTCAAGTCGAAGATCAGCACCGAGATCACCTTGGTCTCCGAGGTGAAGAGGATGATCGCAGCGGACAATTCGCGAATCACGCCGACAAAGATGAAGCACCACGTGGCGATCACGCTGGTACGCAATAGCGGCGCGGTGATGTGCGAGAGCGCCTGCAGGCGCGTCGCGCCGAGGATGCGGCTCGCCTCCTCGAGGTCCGGATTGACGGCGCGGAACGCCGACTGGAGCTGCTGGTAGGCGGCGGGCAGCGCGATGGTGACGAAGGCAATGAGCAGAATCCACAGCGTGCCGTAGAGCACGAAGGGCGGCCGTGTGTAGCTCAGAAACAGCCCGACACCGAGCACGATGCCGGGCACCGCGACCGGCGCGGTCGCCAGGAACGCGAGTGCGCGCCAGCCTGCGATCGCCTGCCGCGCCGTCACATACGAGATCACCACCGCGATCAGCGTTCCGACCGTCGCGGAAGCAACCCCGAGGATCAGCGTGTTGCGGAACGCGAGCTTGGTGGCGGAGAGCTCGAAGAACACGAACTCGATGTTATGCGTGGTGATGTTGCTGAACGACACGAGCTGCGTCGCGACCCGCGAGAATGCGGCGTTGAGCAGCGCACCATAGGGCAGGAACACGGGATTGAGCAGCACGATGAACGCGAGCGCGAGCGCGACCCACTTCCACGCGCCGAGTTGCACCAATCGCGGCTCGCCCTGCTTGCCGCCGACCACCGCATAGCTGCGCCGGCCGAGGATCATGCCTTGCGCGCGCAGCAGCAGCACAGTGAGCACAAGCAGCGGCAGCGAAGCGGCGGCGGCAAGCTCGGGCTTCGGCGGGTACTGGAACAGGCTCCAGATCTTCGTGGTCATGGTATGGAACCCCGCCGGCAGCGCGAGGATCGCGGGCGAGCCGAACAGCGTCATCGCCTGCAGGAACGCCACCAAGGCGCCGGCAAGCACCGCCGGCAGGGCGAGCGGTATCGTGATGCGCCGCGCCGTGACCCACATGCGGCCGCCGAGAATCGAGGATGCGTCTTCCAGATCGCCCGGAATGCGGTCGAGCGCGTTCGCGACCAGCACGAACACGTACGGGAACGTGTAGCAGGACACGACGAAGATCAGCCCCGACAGCGTGTAAATGTCGAACAGCGGCTCCGCCTGCGGATCGCCGATGAGCGCGCGGTAGGCCTGGTTGAGGAGGCCGCTGTTCGGCGCGGCGAGAACCTCCCACGCGATCGCGCCGAGGAACGGCGGCGTGACGAACGACGCCGTCACCAAAGCGCGTACCGTGCCGCGCAGCGGCATGTCGGTGCGCGCGACCAGCCAGCCCATCGGGGCCGCGATCACGCAGCATATGATCGCCGACGAGGTCGCAAGAATAACCGTGGTGACGAGCGGATTGATGAAGGTCGGATCGGTGGCGAGCTTGACGAAGTTCTCAAGCGTGAAGCGGCCTTTGTCGGTCACGCTGAAATAGACGAGCCACGACATCGGCAGTACGATCAGCGCACACAGCACAAGCGCGAACCCGATCAGCACCGGCCACGAGAGATCGAAGCGGCGCTCAGCGCGAGCCGTGACGGCAAGGCTCATCGATCACACCTTGAACAGCTTCGCATAGCGCGCCTTGATCTCCTCGGACTGCGCCTCGACGCCGGCGGGGTCGTCCTTCATCAGCTTGATGTCGGAGAGCTTGCGCGCACCCGGTTTCTCCTGAACCTGCGCATGCACCGAATGCTGGCGCGCGAAGTCGACGAGCAGTTGTTGCCCCTCGCGCGAATGCAGGTAGCTCTGGAACAGGCGCGCGGCGTTTGGATTCGGCGCGGACGTGAAGATCGCAGTCGGGCCCGTGACGGTCGGCGAACCCTCGCTTGGATAGATGACCTCGACCGGCTGGCCGCGCTCCTTCAGCTGGATCAGATTGTACTCGTTGCCGTCGGCCATCACGGAGCGCTCGCCGAGCGCGAGCTTCTTCGGCGGATCGGTCGAAGACTGCACCTGCATGACGCGCTGCTTGCTGAGCTTTTCCAGATACCCCCAGCCGAGCTCGCGCACGATCTGGAACGTCGCCGTCATGATGGTGCCCGAATAGGCCGGATGACCCTTCACCATCTTGCCGGCCCACTTCGGATCGAGCAGGTCGGCAAAGCTTTTCGGCGCGTCCGCGGGTTTTACGAGGTTGGTGTTGTAGCCGAGCGAGGACACGTATACGCGCG
>JAXDNZ010000079.1:0-4315 GCA_034669185.1 Hyphomicrobiales bacterium | reverse complement strand
TGCTGTTCGACAAGGATTTCAGGCTGCAGTTCGTCAACCGGCAGATCGCGACCTTCCAAAGCTATCCGCCCGAACTCATCCGCCGCGGCACCCCAGCGCGCGATATCCTGCGCTACCAGGTCGAACGCGGCGACTTCGGCGAAGTCGACGATATCGGAGCAAAGGTCGACGAACGGGTCGCATTCATCACGCAGCCGGGCGGCAGCCGCTTCACGCGCTACACGCGCGACGGCCGCTATGTCGAGTTCTCGTTCCAGCGGCTTGACGACGGCGGCCTGCTCGCCTTTGGCCGCGACGTCACGCGACTAAAGGAGCGCGAAAAGGCGCTCGCCGACGCCAAGGAAGCAGCCGAGCGCGCACGCGACGACGTCGAGCAGACGCGTGCCGTGATGCAGACCGTGCTCGACAACATGAGCGACGGCGTCACACTGTGGGACAAGGACTTCTGCTGGCGCTTCAGCAACCGTTTCAGCATCGAGATGTGGGGCTACACGCCCGAGATCCTCAAGCCGGGCATCAGCGGATACGAGATGCTGCGGTTCCTTGCACAGCGCGGCGAGTTCGGACCGACCGAGGACATCGAGCGAACGGTGCAGGAGCGCGTGGCGCTGATCAAGCGCGCGGGTGGCAGCCGCTACGAGCAGCGCACCGCGCGCGGCAAATATCTCGAATTCACGTTCCAGCCGCTGCAGGACGGCGGCCTGCTCGGAATCTACCGCGACATCACCAAGCTCAAGGAGCGCGAGGAAGCGCTTGCGACCGCCAAGGAAACCGCTGAGGCCGCGCGCGACCTGGCCGAGCGCGAGCGCGCCGAAGCCGAGGCCGCCAACCAGGCGAAGTCCACCTTCCTCGCCACCATGAGCCACGAGATCCGCACGCCGATGAACGGCGTGCTCGGCATGATCGACGTGCTGGAGCGTCAGGGGCTCGACGTCGCGCAGAAGAGGTCGGTCTCGACCATCCGCGAGTCGGCGCAATCGCTGCTGCGCATCATCGATGACGTGCTCGATTTTTCCAAGATCGAGGCCGGCCGGCTGGAGCTCGAGGAGACCGCCTTCTCCCTCTCGGGCCTGATCGAAGGCGTCATCGGCACCTTCCGCCAGCAAGCGGTAAGCAAGGGACTGGCGCTCAACGCCGAGATCGACGCGGGCTCGGACGACGCGCTCGTCGGCGACCCGACCCGCGTACGCCAGGTGCTGTTCAACCTCCTCGGCAATGCGCTGAAGTTCACCGAGCGCGGCCGCGTGACCGTCCATGCCGGCACCGCGCCGCTCGGCAATGCGCTCACGCGCGTCACCATCGCGGTGGCCGACACCGGCATCGGGCTCGATGCCGAGCAGCACGCGCGACTGTTCACACCTTTCGCCCAGGCCGACTCGTCCACCACGCGCCGATTCGGCGGCACCGGCCTTGGCCTGTCGATCGTGCGCCGGCTTGCGCAACTCATGAACGGGGACATCACGGCGGTGAGCGCGCCGGGAGTCGGCTCCACCTTCACGGTCACGTTGACGCTGCACGCAGCGCCCGCCGATTCCCCGCTCAATACGACGCTGCGCGCGGTCCCCCGCCCGGCGGGTTCCGGGTCGACAAAGCCATCAAAGTCGCGCCCGCGCGTGCTCGTCGCCGACGACCATCCGGTCAATCGCGAAGTGCTGGTGCGCCAGCTTGAGCTGTTGGGGATCAACTCCGACACCGCAAACGACGGCGTGGAAGCGCTAGAAGCCTGGGCCGCCGGCCGCTATGCGGCCGTGCTCGCCGACATCCACATGCCGCGCATGGATGGCCATGAACTGACGCGGCGGATTCGCGACGCCGAGGCAAAGCCCGGTTCGGCGCGCGGACACACGCCAGTGGTCGCGGTCACCGCCAACGCCATGAAGGGCGAAGACGAACGTTGCCTTGCGGCCGGCATGGACGCTTACCTCGCCAAACCCGTGAACATGGACGCGTTGCGCGCGACGCTCGAACGCTGGATGCCGATCCAGGAAGCCGAATACGGGATGGATAACACCGGGGACAAACCGAAGCGGCAGAGCGCGATCGACCGCGAAGTGCTCGCCGCCTGGCTCGGCGACGACAGTGCCGCGATCGATTCGCTGCTCTCGAAATTCCGCGACACCGCGGTCGCTGCCGAGCGCGAAATCGGCGCGGCTTCGCGCGCCGGTGACCTGCCGACGCTCGCTGCCGCCGCGCATAAGCTCAAAGGCGCCGCGCAGACGGTCGGCGCGAAGGGCGTCGGCACGGCCGCAGCGACCCTCGAGCAGGCCGGCAAAGCGGGCGACCGCAGCCGCTGCCGCGACGGGCTCGGCCCCCTCGCCGCGGAGTTGCGCCGTGCGCTCGCGGAAATCGAAGGTCCGGCGGGTTCGTAAAAATCAGTCTTTCGGCGGCACGAACATGTAGCCGACGCCGCGCACCGTGCGGATCGCATCCGGATGGGACGGATCGGTCTCGATCTTGCGGCGCAGACGCGTGATGCGCAGGTCAATCGCGCGGTCGAACGCCTCCATCTCGCGATGCGCGGTCACTTCCAGCAGCCAGTCGCGGTTGAGCGGCCGGTTCGGGTTCTCGGCGAACACTTTCAGGAGGTCGAGCTCGCTTGCCGCGAGCGTCTCCTCCTCGCCGCTGACCGGATCGATCAGCACGCGCTTTTCCAGATCGAGCACGCGGCGGCCCATGCGCACGCGCGGACCGGTGCTCGCGGCCGCGCCAGTCGAACGGCGCAATACGCTCTTGACGCGGGCGAGCAACTCGCGCGGCTCGAACGGCTTGGCGATGTAGTCGTCGGCGCCGGTCTCGAGCCCGACGACACGATCGACGGTGTCAACCGCGGCCGTCACCATGATGATGCCGATGCGCCCGGAACGTTCGCGCAACCAGCGCGCAAGCGCGAAACCGTCCTCGCCGGGCAGGCCGATGTCGAGCAGCACCAGCGCGGGGAGTTCGCGCTCCATCAGCTTGCGCAGCGCGATACCGCCGTCGGCGCCGCTGACACGAAAGTTCTGGCGGCCGAGATAGTCGACAAGCAGCTGACGCTGCGCCGCCTCGTCCTCGACGACCACGATATGCGGACGGTGATCCATCCCCCTGCGCCCCAAGCGGCCACGGCTTCGGCGAATCGCCGAAGTCGAGTGCCCCGCCGCTCGCGGTCTATATACGGGCAGCCAGGCCTAAACTCCAATGGCTGACGGCGGGTACGGTTGCGTTAGATGTCCGCAATCGCGCACAATTGACGCATTGCGGTCGGCAAGGCCCGAAAGCGCCATGACCATGATGCGCCATGCGATCCCGTTTGCAACGTCAGGTCGCAGCCAACGCGCGATGATGTCTCGCCGACTCTAGGCCGCGTCACAGCGCCTCGACCTGGACCACGCCCGGCACCGCCTTGATGGCGCCGGCGATCTGCGGCGAGACCCTGTAGCGGCCGGGAAGCTTCACCTCGACCTCGGTGCCGCCGTCGAGCATCAGGATCATGCTGATCTCGGCATCGCCGCGCTCCTGGGTGGGCCGCGCCGGCGCGGTCAGCTCCAGGCGCTTCGCCACGCCCTCGATCGGCTCGCCCGAGCGCACGAACACGCGCAGGCCCTTCTGCGTCTTCTCGGCCGCCTGATCGAGCGGCTCGACCGACTGGATGCGCGCGCGCACATCCTCGCCTTGCGCCTCCGCGCTCAGAAACAGCAGCACCGCTGCGCCGGGCTCGAGCATGTCGCGGTACTGCATCAGCCCTTCCTGGAAGATCACGGCCTCGTAGTGCCCGGAGGGATCGGAGAACTCGATGATGCCCATCTTGTTGCCGGTCTTGGTGCGGCGTTCCGCGCGCGCCACGACGGTTCCGGCAACCTTGCCGGCGCTCGCGCCCGCCTTCACTTCGTTCGCGAACTCCACCCAGGATTTCACCTTCAGCCGCTTCAAGACCGCGGCGTAGTCGTCGAGCGGATGGCCGGAGAGAAAGAAGCCGATCGCGTCGAACTCGCGCTGCAGCCGCTCGGCCGGCAGCCACGGCTCGACGGCCGGCAGCGGCAAGGTTTCGCGCGCCGACCCACCGCCGAACAGCTCGCTCTGCCCGAGCGCCGCGTCGTCATGCCGGCGCTGCGCGGCAGAAAGGATCATGTCCGTGCCGGCGTAGGCGCGCGCACGGTTTTTCTCCAGCACGTCGAACGCGCCCGCAGCCGCGAGGCTTTCCAGCACGCGCTTGTTGACGGCGCGCGGGTTCACCCGCGCGGCGAAGTCGGCAAGATCCCTGAACTTGCCCGCGCCGCGCGCCTCTACGATGGCTTCCACCGCCTGGCGGCCGACGCCTTTGAGCGCCGACAGCGCG
>JAXDNZ010000078.1:0-4727 GCA_034669185.1 Hyphomicrobiales bacterium | reverse complement strand
CGACCGAGCGGCACGGCCGAGGTGACGCGCTCGAGCCGGCCGGGCGGATGGGTGTCGGTCGCGATCGGGCCCGGCGCCACGGCGTTGACGCGAATGCCGTCCTCGGCGAGCTCTTTCGAAAGGCCGTAAGTCATCGAGTCGATCGCGCCCTTGGTCGCCGCATACCACACATATTCGCCCGATCCGCCAAGCGTCGCCGCCGCCGACGAGATCAGCACCATCGCACCGCCGCGTCCGCCGTGCTTTTTCGAGATGCGCGGGATCGCCTCGCGGGCGCAGAGCAACGCGCCAAGCACATTCACGTCGATCACGTTGCGCATCATCGTGGGATCGGCGGCTTCGACGCGCGAGCCTTTGCCGGTGATGCCGGCGTTGTAGACAAAGTGCGTCAGGCGCCCGAGGTCCTTGTCGACCGCCGCGAACATGCGGGCGATGTCGGCTTCCTTGCCCATGTCGCCCTGAACCGCGGTGGCGCGGCGACCGGCCTGGCGCACAACGCCCGCGACCGCATTCGCGGCGGTCTCGTCGCGCAGGTAGTTGATCGCGACATCGTAGCCGCGCCCGGCGGCAAGCTTGGCGGTCGCGGCGCCGATGCCGCGACTTGCGCCGGTGATGAGCAGAACAGGAGCATCGGTCATTCGGGACTCGTCTATGATCGCGGGCGTTG
This sequence comes from Hyphomicrobiales bacterium, assembly GCA_034669185.1. Lineage (GTDB taxonomy): Bacteria > Pseudomonadota > Alphaproteobacteria > Rhizobiales > Xanthobacteraceae > PALSA-894. The sequence continues at coordinate 4,060 of JAXDNZ010000078.1, read as the reverse complement.
TCTGCGCCGCACGAGGATGTTGAAACCCTCCACCGCGGCGGCGAACACCATGGCGAAATAGATGTAGCCGCGCGGGATGTGGAAGTCGAACCCGTCGGCAACCAGCGCCACCCCGATGAGCACGAGGAACGCCAGCGCCAGCATCTTGGTGGTCGGATGGTCGGCGACGAAGCTCGCGACCGGACCGGATGCCAGGTACATCACGCCGACCGCGATCACGACGGCGGCGATCATGATCTCGATGTCCTGCGCCATCCCGATCGCCGTGACGATGGAGTCGATCGAGAACACAAGGTCGACCAGGACGACCTGGAGGATGACCCACGCGAACACCGCCGGTGCGGCCGCAGGACCCTCTTCCGCTTCATGCGAGGCCGCCGATTCAAGCTCCGCATGAATCTCGTGCGTCGCCTTGGCGATCAGGAACAGGCCGCCGGTGATCAGGATCAGATCGTGCCAGGAGAACGCATTGCCCATCACGGTCACGACCGGATAGGTCAGCTTGATCAGCGTGGTCAGGCCGAATAGCAGCACGATGCGGAAGATGAGCGCGAGCGAGAGCCCGATGGCGCGGGCCCGTTTCGCGTCATGCGCCGAACAGCGCGACACCAGGATCGAGATGAACACGACGTTGTCGATGCCGAGCACGATCTCGAGCGCCGTCAGTGTGACAAGCGCCGCCCATGCGTGAGGATCGGCGAGAAGTTGCAGCATCAGCTCTCCCTCTCCGCCCGGCGCAGCAGGCCGGCGGCGAAAAAGTAGAGGCCGATGGCACACAATCCGGCAGTGATCCAGAGGCCGGGCATCATGCCGCGCGACAACGCGACCACCGCCAGGATTGCCCATGCGGCAACCATCGCCAGCGTGACGACGCGCAAGCGCGCGACGCGGAACGGGTGCACGAACGGAAACGGCAGGAAGGTCGCGACCGCAAGCAGCCCGACCGAAAGCACGGCGATCCAGGGCTCGGGCCGCAGCAGGAACAGGTAGAACGCGGCCAGATTCCACAGCGCCGGAAAGCCGCGGAAATAATTGTCCGCCATCTTCATGCGCCGGTCGGCGAAATAGAGCGCCCCAGTGACCGCGATGACGACGGCGCCGGGAATCGCCAGACGCGGCGGCAGCAGGTTGCCTGCCGCGATCGCGTAGGCCGGGACGAACACGTAGGTCACGAAATCGACCACGAGATCGAGCGTCTCGCCGGACCACCGCGGCAGCCGTTCGGCGACGCGGAAGTGTCGCGCGAGCGTGCCATCGACGCCATCGATGATCAGCGCCAGGCCAAGCATGCCGAACATCAACGGCCAGTCGCGTTCGACGGCGGCGACAAGCGCGAGCAGCGCGAGCGCCGCGCCGCAGGCCGTGAAGATGTGGACCGCGAATGCGAACGCGGCTGGCGTCGATGGCGTCGGTTCGTCGTCAGCGGCCATCGCTGCCCCAGTCGAGCCGCAACAATTCCGCGGAGCGGCCGGCGAAATTCCAGTTGCGGCCGAAGGCACGCACGCGCGAGGTCTCGGCGCGCGCAACGGTCACGTCCTTGCCGACCCAGTAGCCGGTGTTCTGGATGAGGACGTTCCCGCTCTTGTCCTTGCCGGCGATCGGCTTCACCACGCCTTCGATGATCTTCGGGATCTGAAAAATGTGCGTGCCGTCCTTGATCTCGTAGTGGATCGGCTCCGTGCGCACACCGAGGACTCCACTGACGAGGATCTTCAGAAGCCCGGTCGAACCGCCGGCCTTGCCGCTGAAAATGCGGGTCAGCGCCTTCACTGCATAGATGGAAGCACGCTCGTCGATGTAGAGCGCGACCGTCCAGTTGCCGCGCGCAAGCGGGCCCGGAATATCGAGCAGCAAGCCGACATTGATGCCGGCGAGATCGGTGTCCTCATGGTGACCTTCCTCGATGCGGACCCCGGCCCAGCCCTGGCAGCGGCCTTCCGTCGGCTCGTGCTGTCCGAGCGAGACCACGCACGGACAGAAGACCGTGCAGTTGCACGAGAGAACGAAATCGCCCTTGAGCTTCCAGTTGTCCGGCACCTGTCACTCCCTCACCCGGCCTTCCAATACGTCAACACCTGCCCGCCGATGATCGTAGCGCCGATCGTCAGCCACACGATTCCGATGGCGCGGTTCAAGCGGGCCGGGGTGCCGAGCTTCTCGACCGCCATGACCGCGCCGAGCGCCGCCATCCACACGACACTCATCACGCCGACCGCGAACATCAGCAACATCATCGCCCAGCAGCAACCGAGACAATAAAGACCCTGCCGCACCCCGAGCCGGAACACGCGGCGCGGCTCCGCGGTCCAGTTCGAGAGGAAGAACCGGAATGGATGTTGGCACTGCGTTACGCAGGCCTGTTTCAAATTCGAGAACTGGTAGAGACCGGCAATCAGGAAGAGCGCGCCCGCCACGACCGGATTCACGACCGACGTCACGCCGCCGAGCGCCCCGACATAAGCCAGCCCGGCCTGAAGCGCGGACAGCGCAATGGCCGCGGTAAGCCATACCGCCAGATAACCGGCGGTCAGCACCAGCGGCGACGCGGCAGGCTCACCCTTTGCGGCGGCCGTTTCGGCGAGGTCCGCATAGGTCGTGACCATCGGCGCAGCCGTCGGGAGCATCATGGCGAGCACCATCGCGCACCACATCGCGAAGGTGACGAACAGGCCCGCGATGCCCGACGATCCCGCCAAGCCGTAGAGCGGCTGGCACAACGCGCTCAAAATCCCTTGCGAGGTTTGCCCCGCGAGGACGAGGCCGAGATAGGCCCAGCCGGCCGCGACCAGGACCGCGATGCACGCCAGCGCGATGGTTCGCGGGCGCGCGAGCACGCGCAGAACTGGCGGCGTTGTGGACAGCTCAGTATTGGCCGTTTGCAACGACATGCCCGTCCATAGCGCAAACAGCGGCGGCTGCGAAACCCCAGGGTCGTTTTCCAACGCGAGAGGGGTTAACTAGAGAGGATGGCTGGCGGAACACAGGTCGAGGTCGCAGTCGTCGGCGGTGGGCCGGCCGGCCTTACGGCTGCGATCGCTCTGGCGTCGGCTGGCATCGAGACGGCGCTGATTTCCAGGATGCCGCCGGCCGACAACCGCACGACCGCGCTGTGGTCGGCCTCCGTTACGGCGATGGAGGCGCTTGGGGTCTGGTCGTCAGCCAAGGCCGATGCCGCCGCGCTGACCGCGATCCGGCTGATCGACGATACGAAGCGGTTGATCCGGGCGCCCGAGGTGCTGTTCGAAGCGTCTGAAATCGGCCTCGAAGCCTTCGGCTACAATATCGCCAACCGTTATCTGCTGGCGGCACTCAATCGGCGTGCCGCCGCGTTCGCAAACCTCGTCCTTATCGACGAGGCCGTGACGGCGGTCGAGCCCGGTCAGCACGGCGTGACCATCCGCCTGGACGGCGGGGCAACGATCGCGACGCATCTCGTGGTCGCAGCGGATGGGCGCAAATCGGTCTGCCGCGCCGCCGCCGGGATCCAGACCGAGCGGCGCGAATACCCGCAGGCCGCGCTGACGCTCAATCTCGCGCACGCGCGGCCGCACGGCGGCACATCGACCGAATTCCATACCGAAAGCGGTCCTTTCACATTGGTGCCTTTGCCCCGCCTGCGATCGAGCCTTGTGTGCGTCGTCGACCCGCAGGACGCCAAGCATTTGACGGCGTTGGATGATGCCGCGCTTTCGGATGAGATCGAGAGGCGATCGCATTCGATCCTCGGCAAGGTCCGCGTCGAGGAAGGCCGTGCCGTGTTTCCGCTCGCTATCGAGACGGCGCACTCGTTTGCGAAAGATCGTATCGCGCTGGTCGGCGAAGCCGCGCACGTCATTCCGCCGATCGGCGCACAGGGCTTGAATCTCGGCCTGCGCGACGTCGCGACCATCAGCGAGCTCGTGGTCGAGGCGCGCCGCGCGGGCGGCGATGTCGGCGCGGCGGAATTGCTGGCGCGCTACGACCGCGCGCGCCGCGCCGATGTGACGTCGCGCGCTTTTGCGGTGGATGCGCTCAACCGCAGCCTGCTGTCGGATTTCCTGCCCGTGCAGGGCGCGCGCGG
>JAXDNZ010000077.1:0-4952 GCA_034669185.1 Hyphomicrobiales bacterium | reverse complement strand
ATAGGTCGCGCGGCCGCCGGAAATGTCGAACACCGCCCCGGTGGTGAAGGAACAGTCCGCGGACGCGCAAAACGCGATGAGCGCGGCGATCTCGTCGACGTTGACAAAGCGACCGCGGGGAATCTTCGACAGCATGAAGTCGATATGCGCTTGCGTCATCTGGTCGAAGATCGCGGTCTTTGCCGCCGCCGGCGTCACGCAATTCACCGCAATGTCGTAACTGGCCAGTTCCTTGCCGAGCGATTTGGTCAGCGCGATCACGCCCGCCTTCGACACCGAATAGGCCGACGCATTTGGATTGCCTTCCTTGCCGGCGACCGACGCGATGTTGACGATGCGGCCGTAGCTTTGCGCGATCATGCCCGGCACCAGCGCGCGGCAGCAGTAGAACGGGCCATCGAGATTGATGCGCATTACCTGCGCCCATTCCTCCGGCGGGTAGTCCCAGGTGGTGGCGTTCTTGCCGGCGATGCCGGCATTGTTGACCAGAATGTCGATGCGGCCGAACGCCTTGATGGTGTCGTCGCGCGCGCGCTCGACGTCGGTCAGGCTCGTGACGTCGCAGGCGACCGCAATGACCTTGCCGCGGTTGCTCAGCTCCTTGGCGGTCTTGTCGGCGAAGGTATTGTCGCGGTCGAAGATCGCAACTGCCGCGCCGGAGTCGAGGAACCGCTCGGTGATCGCTCGCCCAATCCCCTGCGCGCCGCCGGTGACCACCGCGTTACGGCCGGTCAGATCGATCTTGTTCGGCATGATGGGTTCCTCGGCTGAATGCGGCATGTCCTAGCGAAGCGCGGCGGCGGGCGCGAGGGGGAAATTGTCAGGGGAGGTCTGTGGCGTGCGCTCTTGAGCGTGCAGGAAAACTCGACTAACTGTCATTACGATATGTCTTTCGTGCGGGGCCTGCGACGGTCGCCCCGTCAGGCTCGCGAGGCCCAAGCGCCGTCTCTTCCGTAGAACGGGGGAGACCTATGTCTTTGGCGAGCTATTTTATTTCTTCCAAGCAACGCGCTGGCGCCGACGATCACGGTATGATCGAGCGCGGGTCCATCGTCGTCTACGATCCGCTCTTCACCTGCCCGCGCCACGCCGCTGAGGAACGATATAACCGGCCGGCGAAAGCGGCGTGACATTGATGACCGTGCAAACAGACACAGCGCCATCCCAGGTGGGAGCTTCGCCGACGTTCGGTGAAGCTTTCCGCGTCTGGCTGAAGATCGGCTGCATCAATTTCGGCGGACCCGCCGGCCAGATCGCCATGATGCACCGCATGCTGGTCGACGAGAAACGGTGGATCGACGAGCCGCGTTTCCTTCATGCGCTGAATTTCTGCATGCTGCTGCCGGGTCCGGAGGCGCAGAAGCTCGCCACTTACATCGGCTGGGCGCTGCATGGCGTGCGCGGCGGTCTCGTGGCCGGGATCCTCTTCGTGCTGCCGGGCGCGCTGGTTATGCTCGCGTTGAGCTTGCTCTATGCGCTCGGGCGAGGCGTCGCCTGGATCGACGGCGCGCTGTTCGGCATCAAGGCGGCAGTGCTGGTGATCGTCGTCGAGGCGCTGATCCGCATCGGCAAGCGCGCGCTGAAGACGTGGCCGCTGATTGCGCTCGCGGGCGCGGCCTTCGCGGGCATCTTCTTCCTCAATGCGCCGTTTCCGCTGATCGTCGCGGCCGCGGCGGCGATCGGTTATCTGGTGGCGCGCAACAATCCGGTGCAAATAGGATTGAAGGGCGATGTGACCGACATCGCACCCGCCCCCGCGGGCCGCTGGCGGCAGTTCTTCGTCGCGGCCGTCGTCGGGCTCATCGTGTGGTGGGCACCGGTCGCGCTCGCGGCGCTCGCGCTCGGGCCCGGTCACGTGCTCGTCACCATCGGCACGTTCTTCTCCAAGCTCGCGGTGGTAAGCTTTGGCGGCGCCTATGCGCTGCTCGCCTACATGGCGCAGCAGGCGGTCGAGACGCATCACTGGATGAGCGCGCCCGAGATGGTTGACGGTCTCGGCCTTGCCGAGACGACGCCGGGACCATTGATCTTGGTGACGCAATTCGTCGGCTTTCTCGCTGCCTTTCGCGAGGCAGCACCGTTCTCGACCGTCACCGCCGGTATTCTGGGCGCCGCGATGACCACCTGGGTCACCTTCGCGCCCTCAATGCTGTGGATCTTCGCGGGTGCGCCGTTCGTCGAGCAGCTGCGCGGCAACCGGCTTCTCTCGGGCGCGCTCGCCGCGATCACGGCCGCGGTCGTCGGCGTGATCCTCAACCTCACGGTCTGGTTCGCGCTGCATGTTCTGTTCGGACGCGTCGAGGAGGTGCACGCCGGGCCGCTGCGGTGGTTCGCTTTCGACCCGCTGGCGCTCGATCTGAGGGCTTCCGCGCTCGCGATTGTCGCGGCCGTACTGGCGTTCGGTCTGCACCGCAGCCTGATCGAAGTGGTCGCCGTCATGGCGGCGCTCGGAGTCGTGGTGCGTTACGCGTTGGGCTGAATCACTTTGGCCGCAAGTTAAGCCCGACGCCCTTGTTGACGAATTGCAGCGTGTAGGATTTGCGGAAATCGACGGTGGGCTTGACCACGCCGGCCTTCACCATCTTGTCGAAGAAGCTCGCCATGCGTTCGTCGGTCATCGCCCCGATGCCGCTTTTGAGCGCGTCGCCCGAATCCACGATGCCGAACTGTTTCATCTTGTCGATCGAGTAGGCGATCAGCTCGTCGGTCATCTCCGGATTGTGCTTCCGGATGAGCTCGTTCGCGGCTTTGTTGTCGCCGTAGAGATAATTGTACCAGCCGATGATCGAGGCATCGACGAAGCGCTGCACCAGGCCGGGCTTATTTTCCACCACCTCGCGGCGCGTCTCGATCAGCGTCGAGTAGGTGTTGAAGCCGTAATCGGCCGACAGAAAGATGCGCGGCTTGAACTTGCCGGTCTTCTCGACCGCGTAGGGCTCCGACGTGACGTAGCCCTGCATCGCGCTTTGCTTGTCGACCAGGAACGGCTGCGGATTGAACGTATAGGGCTTCACCTTCTCCTGCACGAAGCCGTACTCGGCACGCATCCAATGGAAATAGCTCTGCAGGCCTTCCGATGAGACGAGCAGCGTGACCTTCTTCAGGTCCTCGAATGTCTCGATGCCCTGATCCGGGTGTGCCAGCAGCACCTGCGGGTCTTTCTGGAACACGGCGGCGACGGCGACGGCCGGGATGTTCTGCGCGACCGCGTCGAAGCCCTGCAGCGAATTCGCGCTCATGAAGAAGTCGAGCTTGCGGGCGAGCAGCAGCAGGCGGTTGTTCACCTGCGGGCCGCCCGGAACGATCGTGACATCGAGGCCGTACTTCCGGTACGTGCCGTCCGCGACCGCCTGATAGAAGCCGCCGTGCTCGGCCTCGGCGACCCAGTTGGTTCCGAACGAGACCTTGTCGAGCGTCTGGCCGTGTGCAGGTGCTGCGAGCAGCGCAGTCGCGATCAGCGCGCAGCGGATGAGGGATGCGGGCGACATGAAGACTCCGGCAAAGAGTTGCGCGGACCATAAGCGAATGACATGACGTTGACGAGGCGCTGAACGGAGACGTGCGTGGCCGATTGGCTGAGCCTGACGACGCAAGAGTTCGCGGCCGACCGCATCGCGGTGCTGCCCGTGGCGGCGGTCGAGCAGCACGGGCCGCATCTGCCCGTTGGCGTCGATACGCTGATCGCGCAAGCGTATCTGGCGCGCGTGCGCGCGCTGCTGCCGACCGGTTCGCCGGCCTTGTTCCTGCCCGTGCAGGCAGTCGGCGCCTCTGACGAGCATCGAGCGTTCCACGGCACGCTGACATTGTCGCCCGAGACCGCACTGCGCGCCTTCATCGAGATCGGCGAGAGCGTGCACCGGGCCGGTATCGGCAAACTCCTCATCGTCAATAGCCACGGCGGCAACACGGCGGTGATCGATCTCGCGGCGCGGCAGTTGCGCGTCCGGCACGGAATGCTCGCGGTGCATTGCTCGTGGGGGGGCTTCGGCTATCCGCCGGGCTTGTTCGGCCAGGCTGAAGAGGCCCACGGCATCCACGGCGGCGATATCGAGACCTCGATCATGCTCGCCGCGCACCCGGATCTCGTGCGACGCGACAGGATCGCCGATTTCACGCCCGGAACGATCGCGATGGAGCGGGACTTCGCGTGGTTGCGCGCCGACGTGCCGGCCGGGTTCGGCTGGATGACGCAGGATCTCCACGCCTCGGGCGCGGTCGGCGATGCGACGCGCGCGACGGCAGAGAAAGGCGAGGCCGCGCTCGATCATGGCGCGCGCGCGTTCGTCGCGCTGCTCGACGACGTGCGCCGCTTCGACCTCGCGCGGCTGGCGGACGGACCGCTCGGCCGAGTGGTGCTACACTTGTCCCGCGACTCACACGAGCACGGGGGTGACCAATGAGCGCGACCGAGACGGCTGACTCCGCCAAGCGTGAAGACAAGCGGCTGAACGATCTCGTCGCCGTCACGGTGGTGCTCCTCACGGTCTTCATGGCGATCACCAAGACCAAGGACGACAACATCAATCAGGCGATGACGAAGGCGAAGGCGGATGCCGTCGACGCCTGGGCCGAGTACCAGTTCGCGCGCGTCAAGCTTCACGTCGATGAGAACGGGCTGAACCAGCTTCGGCTGTTTGAATCCGCTGGAGGCGTCGACAAGGCGCTCGCCGCCAAGCAGGCGGCCGAGTACGACGCCGACATCAAGAAATATGAAGCGCGCTCGAAGGAGACCCGCGCCAAGGCCGAAGGCTTCGAGGCCGAGTACAACCGGCTCAATTTCCGCGACGACCAGTTCGACATGTCCGACGTGTTCCTCTCCATCGCGGTCGCGGTTTCGGCGGTGGCCGCGCTGGTCGACAGCTTCGCGCTGCTCTATTTCGCCTGGGGCAGCGGTGCGATCGGGCTGATCTTCGGCATTGCGGGCTTTGCCGGGTGGAACTTCCGGCCGGAGT
>JAXDNZ010000076.1:0-4823 GCA_034669185.1 Hyphomicrobiales bacterium | reverse complement strand
TCGCCGATCGGGCCGTCCATCGGGATCGTGTAGCTGATCGGCGCGACGGTGCGGATCGAGTACGAGCCGTCCGGCTTGCTGCGGTAGATGCCGCGCATCCAGGGCTCGGCGGTGCGGCGCTGCTCCTCGTAGAGGCCCTCGCCGTCGGTCTGCCACAGGTCGAGGATCGCGCCGCCGACCGGCTCGCCGTTCAGGCCACGCACAGTGCCGGTGACGAAGCACGGGATGCCGGGAGCGCCCTTGGCCATGCTGTCCCCATTGGCGATTTCGGGCGCGTCAGGGATATGAAATGGACCTTCCACCGTGCTCGGTGTCGCGCCTTCGACGCGGCGGTTGTTGATGTCGTCGACCAGCATGCTGACGCCCATCACGTCGGACGCGAGGATGAACTCCTGCCGCTTGTCATCGCATTTGTGGCCGATCGCCGTGAGGAACTCGATCGCCTTGAACCATTCGGCGCCGGTCGGCTGAACATCGCTGACGAAGGCGTGCAGATGCTTGATCGCCGACTGCATGACTTCGCGCAGACGCGCGTCGGGAATAGCCTCCCAGCGCTTCATCACGGACTTGGTGAAGGCTTCACCGGTCTCCAGGGCCATGGGACTCTCCGAGCGGGTTTTCGATATTCGTTGGCGGAATAGTGGTTTTGGCGGCGGTTCAGGTCAACCGCGATTTCAGCCCCACACTTCCTTCGACAGTTCCACGATCATCCGCATCTTGGCCCACTCGGCGTCCTCGGTCAGCACGTTGCCTTCCTCGGTCGAGGCGAAGCCGCATTGCGGCGAGAGGCAGAGCTGGTCGAGCGCGACGAATTTCGTCGCCTCGTCGATACGCTGTTTGATGTCGGCTTTCTTTTCCAGCGTACCGGACTTCGAGGTCACGAGCCCGAGCACGATCTGCTTGTTGCCCTTCGGCACGAAACGGAGCGGCTCGAAACCGCCAGCGCGTTCGGTATCGTATTCGAGGAAGTAGCCGTCGTAGCCGACCGTGCCGAACAGGGTTTCGGCGACCGGCTCATAGCCGCCCTCGGAAATCCAGGTGGAGCGGAAATTGCCGCGGCATACATGCGTGGTGATCATCATGTCGGATGGGCGATCCTTGATCGCCTCGTTGATCACCTTGGCGTAGACCTCGGGCAGGCGGGTCGGATCGTCGCCCCGTTGCTTGGCAAGCTCGCGCTCTTTCGCGGAGCACAGATATGCCCACACCGTATCGTCGAGCTGCAGGTAGCGGCAGCCGGCCTTGTAGAAGGCCGCGACAGCGTCCTTGTAGGTCTTGGCGAGGTCGTCGAAGAACGCATCGAGGTCCGGATAGACGTCCTTCGAGATGCCTTTGCGGCCGCCGCGGAAGTGCAGCACCGACGGGGACGGAATGGTCATCTTCGGCGTGACCTTGGTGTGCTCCTTCACGAATCTGAAGTGATCGAGGAACGGGTGGCCGCTAAAGTGCATCTTGCCAGTGACGCGCACGCCGCGCGCCTTGGTCTCGACGCCCGCGAACTGGATGCCGTGCTCGGCCTCGTAGCCTTCGACGCCGCCGAGCCCTTCGAGGAAATCGAAGTGCCACCATGCGCGGCGGTACTCGCCGTCGGTGACGAGCTGCATGCCGACGTCTTCCTGCTTCCTGATCAGCTTCTCGATCTCGGTATCCTCGACCTTTTTCAGCTCGGCGGCGCTGATGGCGCCCTTCTCGCGTTTGGCACGGGCGTCCTTCAGCGGCTCGGAGCGTAGGAAGCTGCCGACCTGGTCGGCGCGAAACGGGGGCTTGGTGCGTTGCAAGGCGATCTCCTTCATCTCTCCGGCCGCGCCGGTCGCGTGCATTTTCTTGGTTAGGCGATGCTCTATACAGGCCTGCCATTGCGGTCAAACGCGAGCGCTTGTGGCATTGCAACCTCCGCAGGCGCGTGGCCCAATAGGATTTTCGGGGTGGGATGTGTCCGGATTTTTCCGGGAAGGGCCTGACGCGAGATGAACCTGCCGCAAACGAACTTCTGTCCGCCGTTCAATATCACGCGCGCGAGCCATCTGGTGCTGACGTCGCGCGATCTTGCGAAAGCGCGGGACTTCTATGCGGAGGTGATCGGGCTGAAGGTCACGGATGAGACGGCGACGACGATCCACCTGCGCGGCGTCGAAGAGCGCGGACATCACAGCCTTACGCTGAAGGCGACCAGGGACGAGGCTTCCTGCGAGCGCGTCGGCTTCCGCGTCTTCACCGAGGAAGATCTCGACAAGGCGAAGGCGCATTTCGATCAACGCGGTGTCGCGGCCAAATTCGTCAACGTGCCGTTCCAGGGCCGCACCCTGCATGTCGCGGACAAGGCTGGCACGCCGCTCGAATTCTGCGCGCGCATGAAGACGCTGCCGCGTCTGCACACGCGGACGCACGAGCAGAAAGGTGCGGCCGCGCTGCGCATGGACCACCATCAGGTGCTGGTGCCGGACGTCGTGACGGCGGCCACCTTCTATACCGATCTCGGTTTTCGCGTGTCCGACTACGTGTGCGCGGGCGAGCGGGTCGTCGCCTTGTTTCTGCATCGTAAGGACAACCCGCACGACATGGTGCTGCTCGCGCGCTCCGGCCCGCGCTTTCATCACGTCGGCTATATTGTTCGGGATATGCATCACGTGGTGCGCGCGATGGAGGCTGCCGGAAATCTCGGCTTCGCCGCCAACATCGAGCACGGGCCCGGCCACCACGGTTTCGGGCACTCTTATTATGTCTATCTGCGGGATCCCGATGGCCATCGGATCGAATTGCTGCTGCCGCCGGTGCAGATCATCGATATCGACGACGAGACGGTCCGCCACGATCTCACGTCCGGCAACGACAACCTGTGGGGCCTGCCGCCGCCGCGCACCTGGTTCGAGGAGTCCTCGCCGCTCATGGGTGCAAAAGTGATGCCGGCGCCCGAAGGCGATCCGTTCACGCTGGAGAAGTATCTGTTCGCGCAACGGCCGCAGCCCACCCCGGTCAAGAAGCGGGCGTAGCCTTTGCTTTTCGCGTCAGCTTCACGTTGTCGACCACGCCGAGATATTTTTCCAGGATCGAGCGGTCGGTGGCGAGAGCGGCGCTTTCTCCCTGATGCACGAGCGTGCCACGCTCAATCACGGCGGCGCGGTCCGTCACGCCGAGGATTTTCTTGGCGTTCTGCTCCACGAGGATCGCCGACAGGCCTTCCTCGCGGATGATGCGCTTCAGCGCCGCGAGCAACTCATCGACGATAATCGGCGCGAGACCTTCGAGCGGTTCGTCGAGCAGGATGATGCGCGGATTGAGGATCAGCGCGCGGCCGACCGCGAGCATCTGCTGCTCGCCGCCGGAGAGCTGATTGCCCAGATTGCGGCGTCGTTCGGCAAGCCGCGGAAACATCGCGTAGATCTTCGCGGTGGTCCAAGGCCCTTGCCGCGCGACGGCGGTGAGGTTCTCGTCGACGGTCAGCGACTTGAAGATGTTGCGCTCCTGCGGCACCCAGCCGACGCCGGCATGCGCGCGCTGGTCGGCGCGCAGCCGCGTGATATCGCGCCCGGCGAGCCGGATCGTGCCGCCGCGATAGCGCGTCACGCCGACGATCGAATTGACCAGCGTGGTCTTGCCCATGCCGTTGCGGCCGAGCAGTGCCAGTGACTGGCCTTCCGCCACGGTGAGCGAGATGTCGGAAAGCACGACGGCCTCGCCGTAGCCGGCGGTCAGCTTTTCGATCGCGAGGAGCTCAGCCATGGGCTTCCTCCCCGAGATAGACCGCCTTCACGCGCGGATCGCGCGCAACCTCGTCGGGCGGGCCGTCGACGAACAGCTCACCGTTGACCAACACCGAGATGCGGTCGGCGAACGAAAACACGATGTCCATGTCGTGCTCGATCAGCAGCACGGTCACGTCGTGCGGAAGGGCGGCGACTGCCGCCAGAATATCGTGGCGCTGCGCCTCGGGCACGCCGGCGGCCGGTTCGTCGAGGAGCAGCACATGCGGCCGGCATGCGATCGCAAGCGCGATCTCGAGCAGGCGCTGCTTGCCGTATGGAAGCGTTCCGGTGCGCTCATTCATCACGTCGGCGAGATGGAAGCGCTCGAGGACGTCGACCGATTCGTCGATCACGACGCCCTTCGAGCCGACGAGGCGCCACCACTGGCTCCCAAGCTCCATGCGCTCGGAGACCGCGAGCCCGATCGTCTCCAACGGCGTCAGCTCGGCGAAGAGCTGGTTGATCTGGAACGTGCGTGCGATACCGAGGCGCACGCGCTTGTGCGGTTCGAGGTCGGTGATGTCGCGGCCTTCGAGCAGGATACGGCCGGAGGTCGGGCGCAGCACGCCGGTGAGCAGATTGATGATCGTCGTCTTGCCGGCGCCGTTCGGCCCGATCAGCGCGTGTCGAGCGCCCTTTTCGACCGTCAGCGACAGGTTGTTGGTCGCAACGATCCCGCCGAAGCGCTTCTCCAGCCCTTGGGTCTCAAGCACCGGGGACATCGGCGCTCCCCTTGCGCAGGCCGCGCAGGCGGGCGGCAAGGCTCGCCCGCATTACCACCGCGCGTTCGGTGATCTTCGACGTGAACGTCAGAATGGGGGCGCGCGTTAGCCCCAGCACGGCGACGAGCGCCACCGTGAAGATGATGCTGTGCATGAACGGCAGCTTGAGCACCACGCAGACCGCATAGATGAGCGTGGCCATCACGGCCCCGTACACGCGCCCGAACAGGATCATCATCACGAGCACGAGGCCGAGCCAGAATTGCCAGAATTGCGGCGTGACGTTCGCCAGATAATCCTGCACCAGCTTGAACAGCACCGCACCGATCAGGCCGCCATAGAGATAGCCCGTGCCGCC
>JAXDNZ010000075.1:0-3634 GCA_034669185.1 Hyphomicrobiales bacterium | reverse complement strand
TGGCCGATCAGCGCGCGGGGCGCGAGCACGTGACGAACAAAGAACAAGAGAGGCGCACACGTGTCTGAAAGTTTCGATCCTATCGCCTTCGAGCTTTTCAAGAACTCGCTGTCGTCGATCGCCGACGACATGGCGCTGACGGTTTTCCGAACGACCTATTCGGGCGTGCTCAAGGACAACATGGACTATTCGACGGGCTTTGCCGACGCCGCGGGAAGGCTTGTGGCGCAAGGGCTGACCCTGCCCGGCCATCTCGGTTCGATGCCGGCCGCACTCGCGTCGATCCTGCGCCACTTCGACAGCGACATGGGGCCGGGCGACGTGTTCATCATGAACGACCCGTTCGACGGCGGCATGCATCTGCCGGATATTTTCATCGTCAAGCCGCTCTACCACGACGGTGCGCGACTCGCGTTCGCATGTACATGTTGTCATCACTCAGACGTGGGTGGCCGCGTCGCCGGGTCGAACGCATCGGACTCAACCGAGATCTACGCCGAAGGCTTGCGCATCGCGCCGATGAAGCTCTACGAAGCGGGCCAGCTCAACAAGACCATCATGACGTTCATCGAGAAGAACGTCCGCCTGCCGGTTCAGGTGCAGGGCGACCTGCGGGCGCAACTCGCCGCCTGCCATATCGCCGAGACACAATTCGCCGACCTCGTTGCGAAATATGGCACAGCGCAAATAAGACTCTTGATGGCCGAGACGCTGGACCATGCCGAACGCCTCACGCGCGCCGAGTTGAGCAAGCTTCCCGACGGCGAGTGGAGTTTCGAGGACTTCATCGACGACGACGGCATCGACTACGGCAAGCCGATCCGGCTGTTCGTCACGATCCGAAAGTCGGGCGATTCCATCGTGGTCGATTGGACCGGAACGAACCCGCAGGTGAAGGGCGCGATCAACAACACGCTGTCCTACACCAAGGCAGCATCGTATTGCGCGATACGCTCGGTGCTGCCGCAGAACATTCCGGCCAGCGACGGCGTCTATCGTGCGATCGAAGTGATCTGCCCGCCCGGCACGATCGGCAACGGCGTGCTCCCGGCTGCATGCGCGGCACGCGGTCTGACGGGCTTCCGGATGGTCGACTGCATGTTCGGCGCGCTGGCCATGATGCTGCCGGAAAAGGTGACGGCGGCGGGCGACGGCGGTAACACAGGCATATCGATCGGCGGCTATGACGATGATCGCAAGCCGTTCGTCTATGTCGACTTCACCTGCGGGGCGTGGGGCGGCAGCCCTAGGGCCGATGGCCTCGAAGGCAACTCGCACATGATGGCGAACATGGCGTCGCAATCGATCGAGATCACCGAAGCCGAGATGCCGCTGTCGGTGACGGCTTATGAGTTCGTGGCGGACAAGGCCGGTGCCGGAAAGCTTCGCGGTGGTGTGCCGTTCCGGCGCGACTATCGCTTCCTCGAACACGAGGGGATGCTTCAGGTCCGCTCCGACCGGCGCGACCACCGTCCCTTTGGACTTTATGGCGGCAGTCCTGGACAGCCCTCCGAGAACTATCTCAACCCGGACGAGAACGGCCGGCTCCTTCCTTCGAAGCTCACGATGACCATCCGCAAGGGCGACGTGTTCCGGCATGTGCTCGCCGGCGGTGGTGGTTGGGGCGATCCGCTCGAACGCAATCCCCAGGCCGTGCTGCGCGACGTGCGCAATGAACTCCTCTCGGCCGCGCGCGCGAAGGCCGACTATGGCGTGATCGTCGACACGAAGAATTGGCGTGTCGATGCAGCCGCCAGCGAAAAGCTTCGCACCGAGATCCGGCGCGCCCGCAATTGGCGCGATGTGCCCAAGGTTCAGCGACACGATCCCGTGGCGCTCAACGAGGCCGCCGAGTAACCGCAATGGAGGCAACGCTTCGCGTCGGTGTCGACATCGGCGGCACCTTCACCGACATCGTGGTGCTCGGGTCGGACGGATCGATCCATACCAAGAAGATCTCGTCGAGCGTCGGAGATTATGCGCGCGCCATCGTTGACGGTCTTGCCGAGCTGTTCGCCGAGACCGGACTGTCCGGTGCCGCGATCGAGGAAATCCGCCACGGTACGACGGTCGCCTCGAATGCGATTCTTGAGCACAAGGGCGCGCGCGTCGGTCTCATCACGACCAAGGGCTTCCGCGACGTGCTTGAGATCCGCACGCTGCGGATGCCACGCCTCTACGACCTGACCTGGACCAAGCCGACGCCCATGGTCGAGCGCTATCTGCGCAAGGTCGTGGACGAGCGCATCGACCACAAGGGCAATATCGAGCGCGCGCTCGATCCGGCCGACGCCGGGCGCGTCGTCGACGCGCTGCTTGCGGAAAAAATCGAAGCGATCGCGGTTTGCCTTATCAACTCTTTCGCCAATCCGGCGCACGAGCTGATGATCAAGGAGGTCGTGCGGCGCAAGGCGCCACAGCTTCCGCTGAGCGTCTCGTTCGAGGTGCTGCCTGAGATCAAGGAATACGAGCGAACCTCGACCACGGTGATCAACGCCTATGTGATGCCGATCGTCGCGACCTACCTGCGCGCGTTGCGGGCAGGGCTCGATGCGGCCGGTATTCCGGCGCGCCTGTTGCTGATGCAATCGAACGGCGGGTTGACGACGGATGCCGCGGCGGCGGCACGACCGATGAACATCGTCGAATCCGGCCCGGCCGGCGGGGTGGTCGGCGCGCAGGCGGTGGCGCGCTCCAAGAAGCTTGCGAAGATCATCACCTTCGACATGGGCGGCACGACCGCCAAGGCGTCGATGGTGGAATACGGCGAGGTGACGCGCGCGCAGGAATATGCGGTCGGCGCCGGCATCATGATCGGCTCGCGGCTGCTGACCGGCGCCGGCTATACGCTCAAGGTTCCGGCCATCGATCTCGCGGAAGTCGGCGCCGGAGGCGGCTCGCATGTCTGGATCGACGCGGGCGGCGCCCTCCAGATCGGGCCGGAGAGCGCGGGCGCCTCGCCGGGTCCGGTCTGTTACGGCCAGGGCGGCACCGTGCCGACCGTGACAGACGCCAACGTCCTGCTCGGCTACATCAATCCGCAGCACCTCGTCGGCGGCGCACTCAAGCTCGATGTCGACAAGGCGCGCAAGGTGTTTGCTGACGCTGTTGCGGCGCCGCTGAAGATGACCGCCGAGGATGCGGCCTATGGCGCCCATCAGATCGCGGCGTCGAACATGATCCGCGCGATCCGCGCCGTATCGAGCGAGCGCGGACGCGATCCGCGCGAATTCACGTTGTTTGCGTTCGGAGGCAACGGACCGTTGTTCGCCGCCGGCATGGCAGCCGCGCTCGGCATCAGGCGGATTGTCGTACCGCCCTGCGCCGGGCTGTTCTCGTCGTTCGGACTGCTCTACGCGGATGTCGAATATCACTTCTCGCGCACCTTCCGCCGCGTTCTGCGTCAAGCCGATCTCTCGCAAATCGGCGAAGCCTGGGATGCGCTTTCGCGGCAGGCGGCCGATCAGCTGGCGATTGACGGATTTGCCGGAGCGACCGCGCAACTCAGACGTTCCGCGGCGCTGCATTACAAAGGTCAGACCTACGAGTTGATCGTGCCTGTTCCCGAGGGCCCGATCGATCCCACGATGGTCTCTTATCTCGAGGAGGCCTTCGGCACCGAGCACGAACGCAC
>JAXDNZ010000074.1:0-3403 GCA_034669185.1 Hyphomicrobiales bacterium | reverse complement strand
AAGGAAGCGAGGTGAATATAGGTCTCATGTCAAGACATGCCCCTCTGGCGCGGGAGGATGCGACACCGGTCGCCGCCGATCTTGCGGCCGATGTCGCGCGCTGGCGCGCGCATCTGGCCGCCGAGCGGCGCATGTCGGACAAGACCGTCGAGGCCTATGGCCGCGACGTGCAGCAGTTTCTCGGCTTTCTCGCAGGACATCTTGGGGAGCAGGTGACGCTGACGGGCTTGGGCGAGATCGCGCCGCGCGATGTCCGCGCCTTCATGGCGGCCCGGCGCGCGGGCGGCATCGGTTCGCGCTCGCTGATGCGCACGCTCGCGGGCGCGCGCTCGTTCGCGCGCTTCCTCGAGCGCAACCGCAAGGGCCGCGTGGGAGCGCTCGCCGCCGTGCACGCCCCGAAGCTGCCGAAGACCTTGCCGAAACCGATCGGCGTCGCGGCCGCGAAACGGCTTTCGGACGCGGATCTTCGGGCCGGCGAAGAGCGCGAGCCCTGGGTGTTGGCGCGCGATGCCGCCGTGCTGGCGCTGCTCTACGGCTCGGGTCTACGCATCTCCGAGGCGCTCGGACTTTCGCGCGGCGCGATTCCCACTCCGGGCGCGGGTGATGTTCTTAGCGTCACCGGCAAGGGCAACAAGACCCGCATGGTGCCGGTGTTGCCGCGGGTCCTGCAAACGGTCGCCGACTATGTTGCGCTCTGCCCGTACGATCTGCCGGAGGATGAGCCGATCTTCCGCGGCGCCAAAGGCGGTCCGCTGTCGCCACGCATCGTGCAGCTCGCGATGGCCCGCCTGCGCGGGGCTCTCGGCCTGCCCGAGACCGCGACGCCGCACGCGTTGCGCCACTCCTTCGCGACGCATCTGCTCGCCCGCGGCGGCGACCTGCGCGCGATCCAGGAACTGCTCGGCCACGCCTCGCTGTCGACGACGCAGATCTACACCGAGATCGACACCGAGCAGTTGCTCAAGGTCTATCGCGACGCGCACCCGCGGGCGTGACGTCAGCGCGAGGCCGCTTCCGGCTGCCGTGCCGGATCGTGCTGGTACACGAGGCCCGCGAGCAGCACGAGCACGAAGCCGAGCTGCTGCAGGATGAATCCCCACAACGTCGCGGTCTGCAGCCGGTTGTCGGCCAAGCGGCGGCGAGCGTCGAATTCATAGCGCAGACCGACGAATTGCTGCTGCAAGTCGAACACGCGCTTCTCGGTGTCGATCTCGAAGGCGAGCAGCGCGTCCCACGCGGCCTTGTCGTTGGCGGGCTTCGCGGCCGCGATCAGGCGCAGATATTCCTCGCGCTCGCGCAGGAAGCCCGCCGCGTCGTTGACGTGCAGCTCCTGCAGCAGGCGCGATGTCGGCATTTGCCGGACGACGAAGCTGAGCTGAAGGAACGAGTCGCGGTATTCCGGACGCAGCGCGTCGCTTCCGGTCAACGCGCCCATGAGCAGGCCGTTGATCTGGATGAACTGGAATTGAAACAGCGCGCGCTCCATCGAGTCGACCCGACGCGTCGCCTCGGCGATCTTGCCGTCGGCCTCGCCGACCTGAGTCCTGAACTGGTCGACCACGAAGATGCTGCCGCACGCCCCGGCCACGGTCAGCAGTCCGCCCAGCACGGCGTGCGTGACCTTGAAGCTCCAGAAGTCCCGCCGCGCAATCGTGCGCGCACCGTGTTTCAACGCCGACCCGACCGCCATGTGCCGTGTGTCTCCGTTTTTTGGCGCCCATCGCGAATCCGCGCATCATACGTCGTCGCGCGCTCGTCTTGCCAAGCGCCATCGCGCCCGATAGCAATCCGCACCGCGTCATTGCCGGGCTGGACCCGGCAATCCATTAATTTCGCAAACGGGATGGATGCGCGGGTCAGGCCCGCGCAGGACGAACTCGGAAAGACGTGCGAGGCGTCCATGGACCTGAAGCTCCTTCTTCTCCCCGGCGACGGGATCGGCCCCGAGGTCATGGCGGAGGTGAAGAAGCTGATCGCCTGGATGAACGCCCACGGCATGGGCACGTTTGCGACCGAGGAAGGGTTATGCGGCGGTTGCGCTTATGACGCGCACGGCGTCGCGGTCACTGACGAGATCGTCGCGAAGGCGAAGGCCGCCGACGCCGTGATCTTCGGCTCGGTCGGCGGGCCGAAGTGGGACCGGGTGCCGTACGAGCATCGGCCCGAAGCCGGGCTCCTGCGCCTGCGCAAGGACCTTCAGCTCTACGCCAATCTGCGTCCGGCGGTGACCTATCCGGCGCTTGCCGACGCCTCTTCGCTCAAGCGCGAGCTGGTCGAGGGGCTCGACATCATGATTCTGCGCGAGCTGACCGGCGGCGTTTACTTCGGCGAGCCGAAGACCATCACGGACCTCGGCAACGGACAGAAGCGTGCGGTCGACACGCAGGTCTATGACACCTACGAGATCGAGCGCATCGCGCGCGTCGCCTTCGAGCTGGCGCGCAAGCGGCGCAACAAGGTCACCTCGATGGAGAAGCGCAACGTCATGAAGACCGGCGTGCTGTGGAACGAGGTCGTCAGCCAGGTTCACCAGCGTGAGTTCAAGGACGTGCAGCTCGAGCATGTGCTCGCCGATTCGGGCGGCATGCAACTGGTGCGCTCACCGAAGCAGTTCGACGTGATCGTCACCGACAACCTGTTCGGTGACATGCTCTCCGACATCGCCGCGATGCTGACCGGCTCGCTCGGCATGCTGGCGTCGGCCTCGCTCGGCGAGGTCGATCCGAAGAGCAAAAAACGCAAGGCGCTGTACGAGCCGGTGCACGGCTCGGCGCCCGACATCGCCGGCAAGGGCGTGGCGAATCCCATCGCCATGATCGCGTCGTTCGCGATGGCGCTGCGCTATTCGTTCGCGATGATCAAGGAAGCCGACTTGATCGAGCACGCCATCGCGGCTGCCCTCGCGAAGGGGTTGCGCACCGCCGACATCGCGTCGTCGGGGACCAGGACGGTGGGCACGCGTGAGATGGGCGACGCGATCATCGCCGAAGTGGAGCAGTTGGCGGGTTAGCTTTTCTTTCCCCTCGTTCCGCGAAGCGCGGAGAGGGTGCCCGAGCGTAGCGAGGGCGGGAGAGGGCTATGTCGGTAGGATGCCCTCTCCCGGCTCGACGCTGCGCGTCTCGCCACCCTCTCCCGCAAGCGGGAGAGGGCAAAGAAGCATCACCAATACGAATACGGCGAATAGCCCGGCAGCTCGAACGGCATCGGCAGCGGGAAGCGATGCGTGCCGGTCGGATCCCACGCGGCCGACGGCGAGGACTGCAGGTAGGTCGAAGGCTGGGCGTAGTCCATGAACTTGCGCTCGCCCGGGAAGACCTCGGTGCCGCCGTCGAGATAGCTGCGCGGCCGCACCGTGATCTTGGTGCGTGCGCGGCCGTTCTCGTCGATGAAGGTGATGCGCTCG
>JAXDNZ010000073.1:0-2649 GCA_034669185.1 Hyphomicrobiales bacterium | reverse complement strand
GTGTAGGCCTGATGCAGCCGGTCGAGCACGGCTTTAGGCTTCTGCGCCGAGGCGGCGTTGTCGAGATAGACCAGCGGCTTGCCGTAGACCTGCATTCCCAGGATCGGGAAGTCGGCGCGGATGCGCGCGACGTCATAGGAGCCGTTGCTGACTGCCGGGTGAGTCATGGCCGCAGCACCGAGCCCGTGTCCCGCACGCGGTGCAGCGCGCAAGCGGTGCACCGCGGATGCGGGACCCCGGTTGCTTTCATCCGGTGCGGAAGCGGGGTCGCGGGTCTGCAGCGCACCACTGCGCTACGCTTCGTGCTGCGCTGCGCCCGGAACACAGGGTTGCTCCACGCGATCATGTTCTACCCCGCGCCGCGACCCAGCGGCCCGCGTGCTCCATCAGCGCCTCGCGCAGGCCGGCGTGCTCGATGCCTTCGACCGCATCGCCGATGAAGGCCTGGATCAGCAGCGCCTCGGCTTCCTTCATCGGGATGCCGCGCGCACGCAGATAGAACAGGAGGTCGTCGTCGAGCGCGCCCGCGGTCGCGCCGTGGCCGCACTGGACGTCGTCGGCGAAAATCTCGAGCTCGGGCTTGTTGTCCGCCTCGGCGTCATCCGAGAGAAGCAGCGCGTGCGAGGCCATCTTGGCGTCGGTCTTCTGCGCATGCGGCCGCACGATGATCTTGCCCTGGAACACGCCGCGGCTTTCGTCGTCGAGCACGGTCTTGAACACTTCGCGGCTCTGGCAGTTCGCGACCGCGTGATCGGCGACCAGCGTCACGTCGGCGTGCTGGCGGCCGCGCAACAGCGTCGCGCCGCGGATGTTCGCGACCGTGCACTCGCCGGCGAAACGCAAGAAGAGCTGGTTGCGCACCACCGCGCCGCCGGTCGTGAATGCAAACGTATTGAAACGCGCATGCGCGCCGATCGACGCCATCAGGCTCGATAGGTGCAGCGCGCGATCGCCCTCGGCGGTGATCTTGATGTGATCGACATGGGCCCTGTCGGCGACGCTCAGTTCCAGCGCGGTGTTGACCTGGTATTCGCGAGCTCCAAGATCTTGCGCCCCCTCGTGGCTCTCGACCAGCATGACGCGGGCGCCCTGCTCCACGACAACCAGCGAGCGCGTGAACAGCGCAGCCGGCTTGTCGCCGGTCGCCGCGAACACGAGGAGCAGTGGCCGGTCGATCGCGGCACCGGCCGCGACGCGGATTACCGCGCCATCGCCCATGAAGGCAGTATTGAGCGCAACCGCCGCATCGTCGGTCGGCACGACCTTGCCCAGCCGCGCGGTCACGAGCGAATCGCCCGTGGCAAGCGCGTCCGCCATCGACATGATGGTGAGACCGGGATCGGGCGCTGCGAGATCGGACAGTTCGGGCGCGAACGCGCCGTCGACGAACACGAGGCGGCGGAATTCGCCGTCACCGACGGTGCCGCCGGCCTCCTTCGCGCGCGCCTTGGCGGCGGCGTCGGGCGGGCTCGCCAACGGCTTCGCGTCGCGCATCAGGGCGCGCAGGTCGGTGTACTTCCATTCCTCGACACGCCGGTGCGGCAACCCCAGGCGCGAGAACTGCTCGAACGCCGCGGCGCGCAAGGGCGCGACACCGGGCAAGCGGGCTTTCGCCGCCTGCCACTCCGCCGCGAGCTGTTGCTCGGCGGCATTCTTCATCAAGGTCAATTCAGCCATCGTTGTTGGTCTTCGTTATGCTTCGACCAGGCCGAGACGTTTTCGACGCGGTCGAGCCGAGCGTCGATGCGGTCTACACGGACTGAAATATTCGCGAATTGCATCGCAAGATTCGACGTCTGGACTTCCAAATTCCCGAGCCGCTGCATCATTTCGAGTTGACGTTCATTCCCCGTGTTGAGTTGCTCGCGAATGGCGCGCAGATGCTCAAGAACAATATTGTCGGACTCTACCATGAGCTGACCCCTATTCCGCCGCCACCGGTGCTTCGGCGAATTCGGCGTAGCCGGTCTTCTCGAGCTGCTGCGCCAGCTCCTTGCCGCCGGTCTTCACGATGCGGCCCTTCGACAGGACATGCACGATGTCCGGTACGATGTAGTTGAGCAGGCGCTGATAATGCGTGATGACGACGAAGCCGCGCTGCGGTGAGCGCAGATGATTGACGCCGTCGGCGACGATCTTGAGCGCGTCGATATCGAGGCCAGAATCGGTCTCGTCGAGCACCGCGATGCGCGGCTCGAGCAGCGCCATCTGCAGGATCTCGTTGCGCTTCTTCTCGCCGCCGGAGAAGCCGACATTGACGGCGCGGCGCAGCATCTCTGGATTGATCGAGAGCTTGGCGGCGCCTTCGCGCACGCGCTTGAGGAAGTCCGGCGTGGTCAGCTCGGCCTCGCCGCGTTTCTTGCGCTGCGCGTTGAGCGCGGTGCGCAGGAACGTCATGGTGGCGACGCCGGGAATCTCGATCGGATACTGGAACGCGAGGAAAAAGCCGCGTGCCGCGCGCTCGTCCGGCTCGAGATCGAGCACGTTCACGCCGTCGAACAGGATCGCGCCTTCGGTCACCTCGTAGTCGGCCTTGCCGGACAGCACATAGGCGAGCGTCGACTTGCCCGAACCGTTCGGGCCCATGATGGCGTGCACCTCGCCGGCGTTCACCGTCAGGTCGAGGCCGTTGAGGATCTTCTTGCCGTC
>JAXDNZ010000072.1:0-3637 GCA_034669185.1 Hyphomicrobiales bacterium | reverse complement strand
CCGAGGACGAATGGCTGCGGCTGGAGGATTTGCGCGAGCAGGTCGAGGCAAGGTGAAATCTCTCCGCCGACATTCCGGCCAAGCGAAGCGAGGGCCGGAATCCATAACCCCGACTCCCGCGATATCGCTCGGTTTGTGGTTATGGATTCCGGGCTCGCCGCTGCTCGGCGCCCCGGAATGACGGTGAGAAATCATGCCGCGCTCGCCTTCTTGCCGGTGCGGATCTCCTCGAGCACCGGCAGCAGGTAGCCGATGAACTTGTCCGGATTCTCGCTCATCGGGAAATGGCCGAGATCACGCATGATCGTTGCTTGCGCGCCGGTGCGGCGCGCGACCTCGAGCGTGCCCTCGGTGGTGCAGGAATAATCGTATTCGCCGGTGAGCAGATAGAGCGGGCAGCGGCGCGCGTCGATCAAGTCGAGCTTGTCGGAGATGTCGCCGTCGATCATGTAGAAATGGAGATCGCCCTTGAACACGCCGGGTCCGCTCTGCATGTAGTGCCACAGCGTTTCCCAGCGGCCTTCGTCGGGCGCGGTCGGCGCGACCAGGCCCGACACGATGCCGGCGCAGACTTCGCCGCCGTGCACGTCGGGCCGATGCAGCCAGCTCGTGTCGTAATAGGGATCGACCTTGGGCGAGGATTCGAGCCCGACGATCGCGCGAAATTTCTCGGGGTGTTCGTGCGCAAGATGCAGAACGATGCGTCCGCCGATCGAGCAGCCCATCACGGCGGGCTTGTCGAGCTCCAGCGCGGCCGAGACTTCGAGGATCATGCGCACATAGTCGCGCGAGGTCAGTTTGTATTCCTCGTTCTCCCACCCGGGGGGCGGCGAGGATTTGCCGTGCCACGGCATGTCGAACACGATGACGCGGTAGTCCTTGGTGATACGCGGATCGTTCAGGAGCCCCCGATACTGGCGGCCGTCGGAACCCGCCGTGTGCAGGCAGAGCAGTGGAATGCCGCTGCCGGCTTCTTCGACATAGAGGCGGTGCGGACGGCCGAGAAGATCGAGGTGCAGATAGCGGCCGATGCCAGGCTCGAAGCGCGGGCTCATGTGGCAACCTTTCCGGCGGCCGCCAGCACGCCCTTGAAATAGAGCAGGTGCGTCATGAAGGGGTGCAGGTCCCCCTCGATGCGCAAGAGCTTCTTCTTCACCAGTGCGAAGATATCGGTGTAGCCGGGCAGTGGTTTTTCCGACCAGAGCTTTTCCCAGCAGTCGCGCGAGGCGCGCAGCGCGAAGGAATAATTCGGCGTGATGAAAGGGCCGGGCTTGATTTCGGCAATGTGGCCGTCGACGACGCGCACGAGATGATCCGTGTTGTCGATCGCGATCAGGAAGGTCGTGGTGACGGACTTGCCGCGCCGCACCAGGTTCCGATCGCCGTTCACGCGTTCGGCGAGATTGTCGAGCATGGGGCCTCCCTCATCTTGTCTTCACCAGCGCGTCGACCGCGACCACGCCGTAGTCCTTAACGATCAGCGGATTGACCTCGGCCTCGGCGATCGCGGGGTCATTCTGCAACGCCAGTTGCGAGAGCGCCACGATCGCTTTCGCCAGCGCCTCGAGGTCGCCGGCCGGCTTGCCGCGGAAGCCCTTGAGCATCGCGAAGGCCTTCACCTCGGAAATCATCGCACGCGCGGTAGCAAGGTCCACGGGTGCCAGGCGCAAGCTGCGGTCGCGATAGATTTCCGTGTAGACGCCACCGGCCGCCACCATGATCAGCGGGCCGACCTCGCGATCGACGCGATAACCGATCAACGCTTCGCCAATGCCCGAGACCATCGGGGCGACCAGCACGCGCTCAGGGGCCATCCCGACGCGCTGCCTGATGGTGTCGCGCATCGCTTTGATCGCCGCGGCCACCGCATCGCCGTCGCGCAGATTGAGCGCGACGCCGCCCGCGTCAGTCTTGTGCGGGATGTCGGCGGAGAGGACCTTCACGACGACCGGATACCGGAAGGGCAGGCCGGGCGCCTGGGTGATGGTCGTATCCAGGACAACAGTCTGCGCGCGCGGCACGCCGAGCCGGTCGAGCAGCGCGTAGGCTTCGAGTTCGTCGAGCACGCGGCCGCCGCTGCCAGCCGGCGCGACGACGACCGGTTTCGGTTCGCGCCGCCCGAATGCCGCCGCGATCGCATCGGCGCAGGCTTCCGGCGTGCGGAAGCTCGGCACGCCCGCTTGCGCGAGGCGCAACAGCGCCTCCTGCGCCTCGGGCACCAGGAACGCCGCGATCGGCTTCGCCGCGCTGGCGCTGTCGATCACCGGCTTCACCGCGAGGTCGGGATGGAAGCGCGCCGAGGAGCCGACCACCGCCAGCACCATGTCGAACTCAGGCGCGGTGGTGAGGATGTCGAGCGCGCCCTTGTACTTGTCGTAGCGGGTCCCCGCGATGGTGAGATCGACGATGCGCGCGGGCGTTGCTTCAATTCCGGCCGCCGCGAAACGCGCAAACGTATCCGCGCTCGGCTGCGCGATCTCGACACCGCGCATGGCAAGCGGGTCGACCACCATGGTGGCGCCGCCGGCGGTCGTCGTCAGTACCGCGACTTGCGGCGTGCGTGCGCGCACCGGACGGATCGGTGTGCGCCGTACGAGCGGCAGCGCTTCGAGCAGCGCTTCGAGGCTGTCGACGCGCGCGATACCGCAGTCGGCGAGGAACGCGCTTGCGACGTCGTCCTCGCCCGCGAGCGCGCCGGTGTGCGTCACCGCGACCTCGCGCGCCGCGGCCGAGCGGCCGAGCTTGTAGGCCACGATCGGCTTCCCGCGCGCCGCGGCGCCGAGTGCGAACTCGCGCAGCACCGAGGCGTTGCGGATCGACTCGAGAAACAGGAGGTAGCTGTCGATGTGGGGATCATCCAGCGTCGACAGGCAAATCTCGCCGATCGTGAGGTCGACCTCGTTGCCGATCGAGACCAGCCCGGCAAAGCCGACGCCCTTCTGCTTGCCGCGCGACATCAGCGCGCCGATCATGGTGCCGGAGTGCGAGGCAAAGAAGATACGGCCGACCGGAATGTTGGGCTCGGCGAAGGCGGCGTTGGCGGTCAGCATCACGCCTTCACGCAGGTTGACGACGCCGAGGCTCGACGGGCCGACCACACGGATGCCGGTCTCGGCGGCGACCTCGCGCAAACGCTGTTCGCGAGCCGTCCCGTCGGCGCCGGTCTCCGAGAACCCGGCCGCCAGGATGGTCGCGATCTTCACCCCGGCGCGGCCGCATTCCGCGACGGTGTCGATCACCGCCTCGGTCGGGACCACGATGTAGGCGTGATCGGGCGCCTCGGGCAGCGCGGATACGGATTTCCAGGCGCGCTCGCCCATGACGGTCTCGCGGCGAGGATTGACCGGATAGATCGTGCCGCGATAGCCGGCTTCTCGCAGGAATTTCAACGGCCGGCCGGTGGTCTTGGCGGCGTCGTCCGACTGCCCGACGAGTGCGACCGAGCGGGGCGACAACAGCGCCTGGCGGAGCGCGGCTCGGTCGTTGGGCGGCTTTTGCATTGTTCTTTTCCGCGACGCGAAACGGGAGTGCCTATTGTGGCAAATATTCCCCACCGCTCGAAACCCCCGGCGGCGCGGCGCCGTAGCTTGCCACGCAAGCTCACGACAACGTGCGATTGGAGCAATTCCAATTCCGC
>JAXDNZ010000071.1:0-5767 GCA_034669185.1 Hyphomicrobiales bacterium | reverse complement strand
CGCGGAGAGACCTATCCACCGCTAACGGGCCTTCACTGCACGCCGGCGATGGGCATCGCCTTCGGGCGCAGTGACCCAATGCCCCGTGACGCGCGGCTGGCGCGCCGGGACCGTACGGCTTCGGCTGCACCGGCTAAGGGTGTGCGTGTTGCACCCCAACCGGGCCACCGCCCCCGATCCGCACCACAAGACGCCTCATGAAGCGCCCCTCGTGGATCGAGGCACGCGCATTATCCGGCCGGTTTTTGGCGCGGGGATTACTTATTTTTCGAGAGCAGCGAGTCGGTGGATAACGTCGTAGCCGTAGCCCGGGTTGAGCGTAGCGAAACCCGGGATGACCCGCGAGACCGGTCCCGGCTTTCGCTGCGCTCAAGCCGGGCTACGCTTGCTTTTTTTAAAGCAGCGAGTCGGTGGATAAATGCCGCTTGCGGCGCCGCGGAACGGCCCGCACAGAGCGGCGTTGCTTCGTTTG
Organism: Hyphomicrobiales bacterium; assembly: GCA_034669185.1. Taxonomy (GTDB): domain Bacteria; phylum Pseudomonadota; class Alphaproteobacteria; order Rhizobiales; family Xanthobacteraceae; genus PALSA-894. The sequence goes on along the minus strand of JAXDNZ010000071.1, from coordinate 5,295 downwards.
CCGCCGGAGACGCAGAATTTCCGAGACCGGAGCCAAGGGAACTGACGCTATGTGGAAGCTCGCGAAAGACACAGTGCTGGCGTTCTTCGAGGACGAAGCACTCAGCCGCGGAGCCGCTATCGCGTTTTATACCGTCACCTCCCTTGCGCCTGTTCTCCTCATCGTTATCGCGATTGCAGGCATCGTTTTTGGCAAGGACGCCGCGCAAGGCGCTATCCTCGCCCAGCTCACCACGCTCATGGGCAAGCAGACCGCTGACGTGCTGCAGACGGCGTTGACCAGCGCGGCGGATACGTCCTCCGGCGTTCTCGCCACGCTGATCGGTGTCGCCACGCTGGTCGCGACTGCGTCCGGCATGTTCGGGGAGATGCAGACAGGGCTCAACAAGATCTGGAAGGCAGAGCCGAAGAGCGGAACGGTCTCGCGCTTGATCCGCGCCCGCGCGGCGAGCCTGGGATTGGTCGCGGCGCTGGGCTTCCTGCTCATCGTGTCACTCATTGTCAGCGCCGGGCTGACCGCACTCGGCTCCTATCTGGATTCAGTCCTGCCCTTCGGAAAGGCAATCCTCTCGATCCTCAACTTTGTGGTTTCGCTTGCGCTCTTGAGCGTATTGTTTGCCGCGATTTACAAGGTGTTGCCAGACCGCGCGATCGCGTGGCGCGACGTGATCGTCGGCGCGATCGTCACCGCGCTCCTTTTCACGATCGGGAAAACCCTGATCGGCTGGTATCTCGGCAGCAGCGCCATCGCGTCGAGCTACGGCGCGGCCGGAGGGCTGATCGTGCTCTTGTTCTGGGTCTACTACTCGACCCAGACCTTTCTGCTCGGCGCCGAATTCACGAAAGTCTACGCCTTCCGCCATGGCAGCAAGCAAGGGGAAGCCGGCGGGGAAGGCTACGACGCTAATGCCCCTCGAACGCGATGAGGGTGCGCACCGGCACGTCCATCTTGCGCAGCTTTTCGGCGCCGCCGAGGTCGGGCAGATCGATGATGAAGCAGGCGGCGAGCACCTGCGCGCCCTGCTGACGCAAGAGCTTTACCGCGCCCTCGGCGGTGCCGCCGGTCGCGATCAGGTCGTCGACCAGAACCACGCGGTCGCCCTTGCTGATGGCATCGACATGCATCTCCATCTCGTCGGTGCCGTATTCGAGCGCGTAGGCCATGCGCACGGTCTGGTGCGGCAGCTTGCCCTTCTTGCGGATCGGCACGAAGCCGGCCGAGACCTGATGCGCGACCGCGCCGCCGATGATGAAGCCGCGCGCCTCGATGCCGGCGACCTTGTCGATCTTCGAGCCGGCCCACGGCTGCACCAGCTCATCGACTGCGCGTCGGAACGCACGCGGATTGCCGAGCAGCGTGGTGATGTCGCGGAAGATGATCCCGGGCTTGGGGTAATCGGGGATCGAGCGGATCGCGGCGCGCAGGTCGTTCTCGAGCACGGGAGCGGTCATGACGGTCCTTGAGTGTGGCGAGGCGCGCGCACTGTGGCGAAGCGTGTGCGCGCGCGCAACCTGTCTCAAATCTGTCCGCTCATGCCCGCGTAAGCGGGCATCCAGGGCTGGGTCCTCGTTTGCGCGGGGACGAGCGGATAGAGTCACTTCTGCTGGACGAAGCACACGCTAGGCTGACAGGCCCCGCACCACGAAATCGTTGAGCCGTTTGGCGAATGCGGCCGGGTCGTCGGGCAGCTCCCCGTCGAGGATCTGCGCCTGGTCGAACAGGAGCAGAGCGAGCCCGTCGAGATCGCTGCCAGTGCCCTGCGCGCGCGCGAGCGCGCGCACGACGGGATGGCGCATGTTGAGTTCGAGGATCGGCTTCGCGCCCGAACCGCGATCGTGGCGCGCGAGCAAGCGCTCCAGTTCCCGATCCAGCCCCTGCCCCGCCACCAGACACGCCGCGCTGTCGGTGAGGCGCGTCGAGGCGCGCACCTCGGACACGCGCTCGCCGAGCGCGTCCTTCACCGCCGCGACGACCGCCGCGTCGTCCGCCGTCTTGTCCTCGTCCTTGGCAGCCTCGTCCTTCTTGCCCTCGTCGAGCAGGGGCACGAGCCCGAAGTCGACCTCGCCCTGGCTCAGCGACTTGAGCGGCTTGCCGCCGAAATCGAGCCGTGAGGCGGCCCAGAACGCGTCCACAGGATCGGTCAGCAGCAGGACTTCAATGCCCCGCGCGCGCGCCGCTTCCAGTTTCGGGTTCGCCTTCAGCCGCTCCGGCGTGTCGCCGACCAGGTAATAGATCTCGGTCTGGTTCGGCTTGAAGTCGGCAACGTATGCTTTCAGCGAGCGCTTCGCGCCCGCCGTCGTCTCGAAGCGCGCGAGCGCAAGCAGGGCTTCGCGCCGCTCGAAGTCCTCGTAGAGGCCTTCCTTCAGGACACGGCCGAACGCGTCCCACAGCTTGGCGTAGGTGTCGGCGTCCTTTTCTGCGAGGCTTTCCAGCTCGGAGATGACGCGGCCGGTCAGTGCCTTGCGCATCGCCGAGACCTGCGGATTGTTCTGCAGCATCTCGCGCGAGATGTTGAGCGGCAGGTCCTCGGAGTCGACGACGCCGCGCATGAAGCGCAGATACGCCGGCAGCAGCTCCGCCTGATCGGTGATGAACACGCGCCGCACGTAAAGCTTCACCCGGCCCTTGCGCGCGGGGTCGAACAGGTCGAACGGCGCGGTCGAAGGCGCGAACAACAGCACCGCGTAGGATAACCGCCCTTCGGCGCGGTAATGCAGCGTCAGGCCGGGCTCGTCGAACGCGCCGGCGATCGACTTGTAGGCCTGCGTGTAATCTTCCGGTTTGAGCTCGGACTTCGGTCGCTGCCAGATGGCGCTCGCCTTGTTGATCTGCTTCGGCTCGCCTTCGCCCAAAAGCTCGATCGGGAACTGGACGTGATCCGAATAGGTCGAGACGATGCGCTCGATCTCATGCGGCTCGAGATATTTTTTCGCGTCGTCCTTCAGATGCAGCGTGATCTCGGTGCCACGCGCGACGCGGGCGGCCTGCTCGCCGGTCGCCGGCGTCACGGTGAATCCGGCCCCGCCCTCCGAACGCCACATCCAGGCCTCGGCGGCGCCGGCGCGGCGGCTCACCACCTCGATGCGATCCGCCACCATGAAGGCCGAGTAGAACCCGACGCCGAACTGGCCGATCTGGCCGGCGCCGTCTTTCTGTTCGGCAAGGCGGCTGATGAAGGCGCGCGTGCCGGATCGCGCGACCGTACCGAGATCGCCGATCATCTCGTCCTTCGTCATCCCGATGCCGGTGTCGGCGATGGTGAGCGTGCCGGCCTCTTTGTCCGGCCTGATGCGGATCGCCAGCGCGCCGCCCTCGCCCATCAGCTCAGGGCTCGCGATCGCCTCGTAGCGCAGCTTGTCGCAAGCGTCCGACGCGTTGGAGATCAGCTCGCGCAGGAACACATCGGTCTCGGAATAGACCGCGTGCACCATCAGGCGCAGCAGCTCGGCCACCTCGGCCTGGAACGGCAGCGTCTCGACCTCGGGTTTCTCGGCGGTCTCGGTCGTCATGCAATGATCCTCAACGATCGCACAAACCGTAGGGGATATAGCGGCGGGCAAAGCGCGCGCAAGGGCATCTGTAGCCCGGATTGAGCGTAGCGAAATCCGGGAGAATCTTGGCGGACCGTGAGGCTGATCCCGGGTTTTGCTATGCTCAACCCGGGCTACTGCCGGGCAGCCAGCGGCGCGGGGTCTCGCGCTTGTCGTCGTAGGCCGCCTCGAACACCGGCGCCGCGAGCGTCGACTGGATGTGCAGCGTGCCCTGCCCGCTGTTGGCGAAGCCGTGCTTCACGCCCGCCGGCACGATCATCAACTGCCCGGCGGTGAGCGTCGCGTGCGTCTCCACGACCCACACGTCGGCTGTGCCTTCGAGCACGTGCAGCACCTCCTCGACCGCGTGCAGGTGCGTCGGCGCGCCGTGGCCCGGCTCGCACCATTGCTCGAACAGGCACAGTTGCGTCCCACCGTTGGCCGCCGAGACGCGCATCCGCGTGAGCACGCCCTTCCGCCATTCCTCGCGCGGCTCCTTGTCGAGATCGACGACACGCATCGGCGGCTCCATGTTGCGGCGCAAGGGTACTGGCGCATCGCCGCGCTGCCAACGGCCTTGCGCAATACCCCGGTCTGGCCAACCATGACGGGAGCAACAACATTGGGGGCAACCATGTCCGTTCAGCCGCCGGCCGCGCCGCATCGCGTCTCGATCGCGGACGTCGACATTCCGTTCTGGCGCATGGTCGCCATCATCATGAAATGGACGTTCGCCGCGATCCCGGCGGTGGTCGTCGTGTCGATCATCCTGGGGATCGTCGGTGCCGTGCTCGGCGGCATCGTCGCGGCAGTCATCGGCCGCATTCCCGGCGTCTCGATGTAGCGTCAGCCCTTCAGCACGCGTCCCGCCACCGCATCGAGCTTCTTCAGCAATTCAGGATCGCGCGCCTCGGGCGCGGTGATCAGCGCACTGTCGAGCGCGCGGTCGGAGCCGATCGGGCACGGCTCGTGTTCGCGCGGAAAATCCTGCGCCAGCCGCGCGACCAGCGTCTTCGCTTTCTCGGCGTTGGCGGTCAGCACCGCGATGATGTCCTGCACCGTCACGGCGTCGTGGTCGGGATGCCAGCAGTCGAAGTCGGTCACCATCGCGACGGTCGCGTAGCAAATCTCGGCTTCGCGCGCGAGCTTGGCCTCCGGCATGTTGGTCATGCCGATCACCGAGTAGCCGAGCTGCTTGTAGGTCATGCTCTCGGCGTAGGAGGAGAACTGCGGGCCTTCGATGCACACGTACGTGCCGTCGCGCCTGACCTCGATGCCTGCGGCCAGCGCGGCATTGGCGATGTGAATGCGCAGGCGCGGCGACACCGGATGCGCCATCGAGACATGCGCGACGAGGCCCTTGCCGAAGAACGAGGACTCGCGGCTGTGCGTGCGGTCGACGAACTGGTCGATCAGCACGAACGTGCCCGGCGGCAGCTCTTGCTTGAAGGAGCCGCAGGCCGACAGCGAGACGAGGTCGGTGACGCCCGCGCGTTTGAGCACGTCGATATTGGCGCGGTAGTTGATGTCCGACGGCGACAGGCGATGGCCCTTGTCGTGGCGCGGCAGGAACACCACCGGGAGGCCGGACATTTCCCCGATACGCAACGCGCCGGACGGCTCGCCCCACGGGCTCTCGATGTGCTCCTCCCGCACGTTCTCCAGACCCGGAAGATCGTAGACGCCGGAGCCGCCGATGATGCCGAGGACGGACTTGGTCATGATGCCGGCGCCTCTTAAGGCTTCACGATCTCGAAGCTCTGGC
>JAXDNZ010000070.1:0-4604 GCA_034669185.1 Hyphomicrobiales bacterium | reverse complement strand
GCCTATCGGCGGCGCGCGTTTCCGGGATTCTTTCCGGACGGAAACTTCCCGCCCAACACGCTGCTGATCGTCGACCGCCTCGTGCAGGAGCCGCTCCTGATCGAGGTGCAGACCGTGGCGGCGCTTTAGCTTCTGAGAGCAACGGAGAAAGATCGATGTGGCGATGGGCGATCGGACTGGCGCTTGCGGCGCTGCTGCCGGCGGTGCAAAGCGCCCAGGCGCAGTCGTCGAGCGCGGTTTGTCACAACGGCATGAGCTTCGAGCGCTGGCTCGAGGACTTCAAGCGCCAGGCGCTGACGCAAGGCGTTTCCCAGCGCACGCTCGCTGCGGCCGCGCCGCTGATGGTCTACGACCAGACCATCGTCAACAAGGATCGCGGCGGCGCCGTCTTTTCGCAGACGTTTCTGGAGTTCTCCGACCGCATGATCGCGAAGTACCGCGTCGCATCGGGGACGCAGAAGCTCGCCAAGCAAAAAGACATGTTCCAGAAAATCGAACAGGAATATGGCGTGCCGGGCCCGGTGCTGGTCGCATTCTGGGGGCTGGAGACCGACTTCGGCGCCGGCATCGGAAGCCTTCCGACGATCACGACGGTCACGACGCTTGCCTATGACTGCCGCCGCACCGAACTTTTCCAGAAACAGCTTCTCGCCGCGCTGAAGATCATCGAACGCGGGGATCTGACGCCGCAGCAGATGGTTGGCCCGCACGCCGGCGAACTTGGGCAGATGCAGTTCCTGCCGACGCACTACGTCGACTACGGCGTCGACTTCGACGGCGACGGCCGCCGCGATCTGTTGCGCTCGTCGCCGGACGCGCTCGCCTCCGCGGCGAACTATCTCTCGAAGGCCGGCTGGCAACGCGGCCAGCCGTGGCTCGAAGAAGTGCGCGTGCCGCAGCAGTTGCCGTGGGACCAAGCCGATCTCTCGATCCTGCATCCGCGCTCGCAATGGGCGAAGTGGGGCGTGACGCGGCCGGATGGGGGCGCGTTACCGAATGATGCCTCCAAGGCCTCGCTGCTGCTCCCGATGGGGCGGCACGGCCCGGCGTTCCTCGCCTATCCGAACTTCCGCCTGTTCACCGAATGGAACCAGTCGCTGGTCTATTCGACCACGGCGGCCTATTTCGCGACGCGGCTCGCGGGCGCGCCCCCGATCCACCGCGGCAACGGCCCGGTCGCGACGTTCGCGATGGCGCAGATCCGCGACTTGCAGGGGCTCCTCGCTAAGCGCGGTCACGACGTCGGCAAGATCGACGGCTTCCTCGGCGCGAAGAGCCGTGCCGCAGTGAAGGCCGAGCAGATCAAGCTCGGCCTGCCGGCGGATTCATATCCGACGCCGGAACTGGTGGAGCGCCTGCGCGCCGGGCGATAGCCGGCCGTTGGAATTACGAGAGACGAGGGGACGCGATGCGCAAACTCATTCTCGGCGCGGCGGTGCTCGCCACGCTGTGCGCGCCGCCGCTTGCGCGGACAGCTGCCGCACAGAATTGGCCCGAGCGTGCGGTGCGCCTCGTCGTGCCTTACCCGCCAGGCGGCAACGTCGACGGCGCGGCGCGCATCATCGCCAACAAGCTGCAGGAGAGGCTCGGCCAGCCATTCGTGATCGAGAACAAGGCGGGCGCGGGCGGCCTGATCGCCGGCGAAATGGTCGCGAAGTCGCCGCCCGACGGCTACACGCTGTTTGTCGGCGCCAACGGCCCGATTCTCTTCGCGCCCGAAATCTCCGGCAAGCATTCCTACGATTGGAGCAAAGACTTTGCGCCGATCAGCACCATCTCGCTGACGCCGGTGCTGCTGCAGGTGCATCCCTCGGTGCCCGTCAAGACGCTGGCCGCGTTCTTCGATCTCGCACGCCGCGAGCCGGGCAAGCTCAATATGGCGTCTCCGGGCGCCGGTACGCTGAATCATCTGTTGAGCGAGCAAGTCCAGCAGACCGTCGGCGTCTCCTGGACAACCGTGCACTACAAGGGCAACGCGCCTGCGACCAACGATTTGATCGCGGGGCATGTGCAGTTCAACTTCGACCAGATCTCGGTCGCGCTGCCCTTCATCAGGGACGGGCGCACGCGCGCGCTCGCTGTGACCGGCACGCAACGTGCGCACTGGATCCCCGACGTGCCGACCTTCGCGGAGCTCGGCTACAAAAGCGTGACCGGCGAGACCTTCACAGCGCTGCTGGCGCCGGCCGGCACGCCAGCGGCGATCATCGCGAAACTCAACGCGGCGCTGACCGCGGTCCTGAGCGATCCGGATGTCGTGCAGAAATTCGATCTGATCGGCGCACGCGCGGTTGCGATGTCGCCCGAGGATACCCGCAAATATCTCGCGTCCGAGGACGCGACCTGGATGCCGATCGTGCGCAAGGCGAACATCAAGGCGGAGTGAAGCCGAACAGCTTCGCCGGATTATCGACGAGGATACGCCGCCGCTCCTCGTCGTCATTGGTCGCCCGATAAAGCAGCTCGATCAGATCGGCTTCGTTCGGCGGCTGTGTGGTGGAGACCGGATGCGGCCAGTCGCTCGCCCAGACGACGCGGTCCGGAGCGGCCTCGATCAGCGCCCGCATGATCGGGATCACGTCATCCCACGGCGGCCCGGCTTTCGAGATTTTCTCGGCCAGCGACAGCATCACCCAGAAATTCCCGCGCTTGAGCAGCTCGATCGCTGCCTTCAGTGACGGATCGTCCAAGCCGGCCGCGGCGTTCGGCCTGCCCATGTGATCGATCAGCACCGGAAGGTCGAGCGTGTCGTACTGCGCGGCTTGCTCGGCGAAACCACTGGTCTCCGGCTGCACCTTCACATACCAGCCAAGCTCGCGGATGCGCGCGACGGCGCGATCGAACGCCTGCGGCGACAGCGCGATGCCGAGCGACTGGCGGCTAAAGCGCGCGCCGCGGATGCCCCCCGCATGCAGCTTTTCCAACGCCGCATCGTCGGCGCTCTCGAACACCGCCGCGTTGGCGCAACCGCGATAGTTCGCGCCTGCCGCCGAGATGCCGTCGAGTGTTGCCCGATGATCGGCGCCGTACGTCGTCGGCTGCACGATGACGCCGCGCTGCAGTCCGAGCGTGCGATGCATCGTCATCGCGGCCGCGACCGTCGCAGCCGGCATCTCGTAGGCGGCGTCCGGCCGCACCGGATAGACTTCGCGCGGACCGAATACGTGGAACTGCGAGTCGCAGGCGAGCGGCGGCAGCTTCACCGCCGGAACGCGCGGATTGGGATCGAACGGAAAATACGTGGGCATCGCTCAGGTGAACACAGCCGTGATGTCGCAGTTGATCAGTTGGCCGCCTTCGAGCGCCGCCTGCGAGGTGTGGCGCGCGGGACGCGCGTGCTCATCCGGAAACATCTTGATCCATTCGGCGTTGAGCACGTCGCGCTGTGAGCGGTCGACCATCCACACGCTCATCTTGATGATGTCATCGGTGCTGCCGCCGGCGGCTTGCATGACCGCGCGCACGTGCTGGAACATGAAGGCGCATTGGGCTTCGAGCGTCGGCGCGACCTTGCCGGTGGCCGGATCCATGCCGGTGATGATGCCGGTCATCAATATGTTGCCGAGGCGGCACGCTGCAGGGATCGGGTTCTTGTGGGCGAAGCCGTCGATATGGATGCTCTTGCGCTTGGCCATCCGCGCTCTCCCGTGTCGTCCGCTTACAGCTTCGTGAAATCGATCGGCTTTAGGCGATCGAGCGTCGCGGTCACCGGCGGCAGCGGATATTTCAGTCCCGTGGCGCAATTGAAAAGCACGGCGCGCTCGGCCTTGGTCACGCGGCCGTCGGCGAGCGCCGCCTTGTAGGCCGCATAGGTCGCGCCGCCCTCCGGACACATCAGGAAGCCCTCCTGTCGTGCGACTTCGTCGACGGCGGCCGTTATCGCCTCGTCCGACACCGCGATCGCGAAGCCTCCGGACGCGCGCACCGCGCGGAGAATGAGAAAGTCGCCGATCGCCTGCGGCACGCGGATGCCCGACGCGATGGTGTGCGCGTTCTCGACGCGCGTCGCGTGCTCCACGCCCTGCTCGAAGGCGCGCACCATCGGGGCGCAGCCCTCGGCCTGCACCGCGACCATGCGCGGGCGCTTGCTGCCGATGAAACCGATGGCCTCAAGCTCGGCGAACGCCTTCCACATGCCGATCAGCCCGGTGCCGCCCCCGGTCGGGTAGAAGATGACGTCGGGCAATTCCCAGCCGAACTGTTCGGCGAGCTCCAGCCCCATCGTCTTCTTGCCTTCGATCCGGTACGGCTCCTTCAGCGTCGAGGTATCGAACCAGCCGGCTTTTGCTTTCCCCTCGCCGACGATCTTGCCGCAATCGTCGATCAGCCCGTTGACTCGATAGACGGTGGCGCCCTGCAGTTCGATCTCGCTGACATTCACTTCCGGCGTATCGGCCGGACAGAAGATCGTGGTCCTGATGCCGCAGGAGGTGGCGTAGGCGGCGAGCGCCGCACCGGCATTGCCGTTGGTCGGCATCGCCATGTGCTTGATGCCGAGCGCCTTGCCCATCGATACCGCCATCACAAGGCCACGCGCCTTGAACGATCCGGTCGGCAACCGGCCCTCGTCCTTGACGATGATTTCGCCGCCGCCGATTCTTTTC
>JAXDNZ010000069.1:0-5654 GCA_034669185.1 Hyphomicrobiales bacterium | reverse complement strand
CCATACGGCATCACCACGACGCCCTCCGGCGAGGTCTGGTACGCCTCGCTCGCAGGCGATCACATCGCGCGCATCGATACGATAAACGGCGACGTCACCGTGGTGGAGCCGCCGAGGCCGAATGTCGGTCCGCGCCGCATCTGGTCGGACTCCAAGGGCGTGTTGTGGGTGAGCTTCTGGCACGCCGGCGAACTCGCCCGCTATGATCCCGCGGCCAAGACCTGGAAGACGTTCGCGCTGCCGAAAAGCAAGAGCGGCTGCTACTCGGTGTTCGTCGACGACAAGGACAAGGTGTGGGTGACCGACTTCATCGCCAACGCGATCCTGCGCTTCGACCCGACGACCGAAAAATTCCAGAGCTTTCCCAGCGACAAGCGCGGCGCAGCGGTACGCCAGATGCTCGGACGGCCCGGCGAGGCGTGGGGCGCGGAGTCCGGCACCGACCGGCTGGTGGTGGTGAAGTATTGAGGGTCTTGTGTCGCGCACGCCGCTTGCCGCCGCGCTGATCGGTCTCGCGCTCACCGGAAGCGCGCTTGCGCAGGACTGGCCGACGCGGCCGGTGACCATGGTCGTGCCTTACGCGGCCGGCGGTCCGGTCGACATCATCGGGCGCATCATGGCGCAGGGTCTGACCGAAGTGCTCGGCCAGCAGGTGATCGTCGAAAACGTCGGCGGCGCGGGGGGCATGACCGGCGCCAATCGCGTCGCGAAAACGGCGCCGGACGGCTACACGTTCCTGCTCGGCGGCAGCGCCACGATGACGCTCGTGCCGGCGATCAACGGCAAGAAGACGCTCTACAATCCGCTCACCGATTTCGAGCACGTGATCCAGTTCGCGGACTCGGCACGCATCCTGATCACGCGCAAGGATTTTCCCGCCGGCACGCTGAAAGAGTTCGCCGCCTACGCGCGGGAGAACCAAGACAAGATGCAGTTCGGCAGTGCGGGCGCGGGCTCCGGCTTGCATGTCTGCGCGCTGTTGCTCGATATCGCGATGGGCACCAAGATCACGCACGTGCCATATCGCGGCTCGGCCTTGGCGCTGCAGGATCTGCTCGCTGGCCGGATCGATTTCCTGTGCGACCAGATTTCGACCGCCGTGCAGCAAATCAGGGCCGGCACCGTAAAGCCGATCGCAACGCTAGGCCTGAGCCGCGCCGCAGCGCTGCCCGATCTCCCAACCGCAACCGAGCAAGGCTTCGATCTCGATTGCGCGTCGCTCAGCGCCTTCTCGTTTCCGAAGGGGACGCCGGGAGCGATCGTTGCTCGCCTGGCCGACGCAACCAACAAGGCGGTTGCGCTGGCATCCGTGCGTGAACGGCTCGCCAATGTGGGCGTCGCGATCGAGCCGCCGGAGCGGCGAGCGCCGGGTTACTTCGCGCACAACCTTCCGCGCGAGCTCGAGAAGGCGATCGAGGTCGTCAAGGCCGGTAGCCTCAGCGCCGATTGAGCGGCGCGGCCGCCCTTGGCGCCCGGCCCCAGTGTTGGCAAAAAACTGGATTCCCCCTTGCGCGGGAATGAGCGGAGATTGCTCGTAGCCAAACTATGCGGCGGCGGCCTTTGCGCCTTTCGGCGTCACTTCCGCCGTGTAGTCGTCCATCAGCTGCTGGGTAATCTTGCCCGGCGTAAAGCGCCAATTCGCGATTTCGGACACCGCTGTCACTTCCGCCGCCGTGCCGGTGATGAAGCACTCGGTGAAGCCGTTGAGCTCATCCGGCATGATGCGCCGCTCGACCACCTCGATGCCGCGCCGTCTGGCGAGGTCGATCGCGGTCGAGCGCGTGATGCCGGCGAGGAAGCAGTCGGCGATCGGCGTGTGGATCTTGCCGTCCTTGATGAAGAAGATGTTCGCGCCGGTGCATTCGGCGACGCGGCCCTGCCAGTCGAGCATCATCGCGTCGGCATAGCCTTTGCGCTCGGCCTTATGCTTCGAGATGGTGCAGATCATGTAGAGGCCGGCCGCCTTGGCGAGCGCCGGAATCGTTTGGGGATCGGGCCGGCGATAGTCGGCGAGATCGAGCCGGATGCCCTTGAGCCGCTCGGCCGGATCGAAATAGCTCGGCCATTCCCATGCGGCGATCGCCAGATGGATCGTGTTGTTCTGCGCCGACACGCCCATCATCTCAGAGCCGCGCCACGCGACCGGGCGCACATAGGCGTTCGGGCGGTTGTTCTTGTCGATCACGAGCTTTTTCGCCGCATCGATTTCGGCGACCGAATAGGGGATTTCGAAGTCGAGGATGCTGGCGGAGCGCTTCAGCCGCTCGGAATGCTCGGTGCTCTTGAAGACCTCGCCGCCATAGGCGCGCTCGCCCTCGAACACGCAGCTCGCGTAGTGCAGGCCGTGGGTGAGCACATGGACGTTGGCATCGCCCCATGCGACGAGCTTGCCGTCGTACCAGATGACACCATCGATCTTGTCGTAGGACTGCGCTGCCATGACCAGCTCCTCAGCAGCCGCCCGCGGCGGCGATCTCGCGTTTCCTGACCCCGGCACGCGGCGCGTTTTGCGTCGTCGGCCAAGTCTAGGGTAATGTTTAGCCCGTTTCGCGCCGTTGCGCTTCGCGGAGCAGTACCGATCGCCGCGGAAAGGTGCGCGCACGATCATTTCGTGAAAGCGTGCTTTGGAGTAACAATCAGATAGAAATATGTCAACATGGCTGACATAATTTTTTCGAACGATACCCACCACACGGACGGGCCAGAGGCTGTCCCGGTCGCGGCCGAAGGCGAACCGATATGGGATCTGATCGAGCTTTTGTTCTTCGCCTACAGGGATTTCGTCTCCGATCCCGACCACGTATTGGAGAAATTCGGTTTCGGCCGGGCACATCATCGCGTGCTGCACTTCGTCAACCGTAATCCCGGCCTGAAGGTCGCGGACTTGCTCGAGACCTTGCGCATCACCAAACAGTCGCTCGGGCGCGTGCTCAAGCAGCTCGTCGATGAAGGTTATGTCGTGCAGAAGGAAGGCGCCGATGACCGCCGCCATCGCCTCCTTTATGTCACGCCGAAAGGCGAACAACTCGCCATGAAGCTTGCCGGCTTGCAGACTGTTCGCATCAACCGCGCGCTCGCCGCTCTCGGACCCGGCGCGCGCGAGAGCGCTCGCGCATTTCTCGCCGCCATGATCGACGCTGAGGGCCGCGACGCGGTGCTTCGGTTCATTGCCCGGGCCGACCGCGCGCGCCGGCCGCGCTGACGCGGGCGAGGCGCACCAATGGCCGGGGCCACCGACGCACTTCCCGATGACGCGCCGCATCTGCTTGTGGTCGACGACGACCGCCGCATCCGCGATCTGCTGTCGCGCTTCCTGCATGGCGAAGGCTATCGCGTCACCACGGCGGACAATGCCGCCGACGCGCGCGCCAAGCTCGGCAGCCTGTCGTTCGATCTGCTCGTGCTCGATGTGATGATGCCGGGCGAGACCGGCTTCCAGCTTGCGAAGTCGCTACGTGAGACATCCGCGGTACCGATTCTGATGCTGACCGCAAAGGCCGAGGCAGATAGCCGGATCACGGGGCTGGAGCTCGGCGCCGACGATTACGTTTCCAAGCCATTCGAGCCGCGCGAACTCTCGTTGCGGATCGCCAATATCTTGAAGCGCACGATCACCGCGCCAGCGCCTGTGATCGAATCCGTGCGCTTCGGCGACTTCATGTTTCATCTGACGCGCGGGGAGTTGCGCCGCGGTGACGAGGTGATCCACCTGACCGATCGCGAGCGCGACATGCTGCGCGTGCTCGCCGCGACCCCGGGCGAGACCGTTCCGCGCATGGCGCTTGCCGGCAACGGCGGTGGCGCCAACGAGCGCGCGGTCGACGTGCAGGTGAACCGCCTGCGACGCAAGATCGAAAACGATCCGGCCAATCCGCTGTTCGTGCAAACCGTGCGCGGCATCGGTTATCGCCTGGTGACGTCGCCATGACGACGCTCGACCTCGGCCTGGCGACGCTGCGCTCGGCGGCCGGACGGGTGTCGTCGGTGTGGGACGCCTTCGCACGTTGGCTGAAAAGCTTGATGCCGACCGGCCTTTATGGCCGCGCGCTGTTGATCATCATCATGCCGATGGTGATCCTGCAGTCCGTCGTCGCCTTCGTGTTCAAGGAGCGGCACTGGAACACGGTCACGCGGCGGCTCTCGGCCGCAGTAACGCAGGACATCGCCGCGCTGATCGACATCTATGCCAGCTATCCGCAGGACGCCGACCGCAACGCGCTGCGCCGCATCGCACTCGAACGCCTCAGCCTCTCGGTCGATTTCCTCCCCATCTCGGAGATGCCGCCGCCCGGGCCGAAGCCGTTCTTTTCCCTGCTCGATCAAGCGCTGTCGCAGGAGGTCAGCCGGCAGATCCGCAAACCGTTCTGGATCGATACGGTCGGGCGGTCCAACCTGGTCGAAATCCGCATCCGGCTGGACGACACGGTGATGCGCGTGTTCGCGCAGCGCGGCGCCGCCTATGCGTCGAACTCCGAGATCTTCCTGTTCTGGATGGTCGGCACCTCGTCGGTCCTGCTCGGCGTCGCCATCATCTTCCTGCGCAACCAGATCAAGCCGATCCTGCGGCTCGCCGACGCGGCCGAGAGCTTCGGCAAGGGACGCGACGTGCCCGGCTTCCGCCCGCGCGGAGCGCGCGAGGTTCGCCGCGCCGCGCTTGCCTTCATCGAGATGAAGCGCCGCGTCGAGCGCACGATGGAGCAGCGCACCACGATGCTTGCCGGCGTGTCGCACGACCTGCGAACCGTGCTGACGCGGTTCAAGCTGGAACTGGCTCTGATCCGCAATGCGCCGGAGGTCGACGCGCTGAAGAAGGACGTCGACGAGATGGGCCGCATGGTCGAGGCCTATCTGGCGTTTGCGCGCGGCGATCTCGGCGAGCTACCGGCGCCGACCGACATGGCGGCGTTTCTCGACGAGTTGAAACTCGACGCCGAGCGCCACGGCCACAACACCAGCGTTGTGTTCTACGGCCACCCGATCGTAACGGTACGGCCGGCGGCGTTCCGCCGCTGCCTCGCGAACCTCGTGTCGAATGCGGCGCGGTTTGCGAAAGCGATTTCGATCACCGGCCACCGCGATCATCGCTGGCTCACCATCACGGTCGACGATGACGGTCCCGGCATTCCGGCCGACATGCGCGAGGAAGTGTTTCGGCCGTTTCTGCGCCTCGACGATGCGCGAAATCAGGACGAGGGCAACACCGGCCTCGGTCTCGCGATTGCGCGCGACGTCGCGCGTTCGCACGGCGGCGATATCGCGCTCGGCGAGAGTCCGATGGGTGGGCTGAGGGCGACGGTCAGAGTGCCGGTTTAGGCAGCCGCCGCGTCTTCTTCCCCGTCTCGACGGCGCCGGCGCGAGCGGCCGTGACCCGGCACAAAGCGGCAGGCATCGTCGAGGATGCCGGAGAAGCGCTGGCCGCGTGCGAGGGCGCGGTCGAGCGCCGCCATCGTCTTGGCATGGCCTTCGTCCTCGTCGTCGAGCCAGGTGCGCAGCACCGAGGCGAACAGCATGGCGAGGCCTTGCGCGCGGATCGCGCCGCGTGCGCCCGCCGCATCGATGTTTGCGGCGGTCAGCATCCAGGCTTGCGAGCGCACCGCCAGACCGTTGAGCGCGAAACCCAGCCCTGGATTGCACGAGGCGGAGCGAACGAGCGA
>JAXDNZ010000068.1:0-13080 GCA_034669185.1 Hyphomicrobiales bacterium | reverse complement strand
GAGCGGATCGAGGCGCTGGCCACCCCCGACATTGCGCGCGCCGGCATCGGCTATGTGCCGGAGACCATGGCGGTGTTCTCCGACCTCACGGTGCGCGAGAACCTCGTGCTCGCGGCGCGCGACGGCGCCATGGATCAGACACGTCTGGACTGGATTTTTGGATTTTTTCCGCCGCTGAAGAAGTTCTGGCTGTCCCGCGCCGGCACGCTCTCGGGCGGACAGAAGCAGATGCTCTCGTTCGCGCGGGCGATGATCGAGGAGCGAAGGCTGCTGCTGATCGACGAGCCGACCAAGGGGCTTGCGCCCGCGATCATCGGCGCGCTGATCGATTGCCTCAAGGAGGTGAAGCGGCGCGGCGCCACCATCCTCCTGGTGGAGCAGAATTTCCGCGTCGCGCAAGCGCTCGGCGACACCGTCGGCGTGATGGACAACGGGCGCGTCGTGCATGCCGGAGCGATGGCCGAGCTTGCTGCCGACGAAGGCCTGCAGCATCGGCTGCTTGGGCTGAGCCTGGATACGCACCAATGAGCCCAACCGACATCGATGCGGGCGCCGCACTGCCGAAGACGCGCCGGGATTTTCTGCCGCTGCTGCTCCCGGTCGCGCTTGCGCTCGCGGCGCTGCCGTTCATCGTGTTCTTCTCGTCCGGCACCACCTGGGTGACGCTCACGATCGCCGGGCTCGCGATGGGCATGATGATCTTCGTGATGGCGTCCGGCCTGACGCTGATCTTCGGCCTGATGGACGTGCTCAATTTCGGCCACGGCGCCTTCATCGCGATCGGCGCCTACGTGGCGACGCTGGTGCTGGTGCCGCTGGGCGGCTGGATGCAGGCGGACAGCGTGTGGCTCAATCTCGCCGCCGTCGTGCCGGCCGTGGTCGCCGCAATGGCCGTGACCGCCGCGCTCGGCTTTGCGTTCGAGCGCGTGGTGATCGCGCCGGTCTACGGCCAGCATCTCAAGCAGATCCTGATCACAATGGGCGGCATGATCGTCGCCGAGCAACTGCTCTACGCCCTGTTCGGGCCGCAGCAGATCCCGCTTGCATTACCAACGAGCCTGCGCGGCTCGTTCCTGATCGGCGAGGCGGCGATCGAGAAATACCGGGTCGTCGCCGTGCTGGTCGGCCTCGTCGTGTTCCTCGCGATGCTGCTGATCCTCAACCGCACCAAGATCGGGCTGCTGATCCGCGCCGGCGTCGAGAACGGCGAGATGGTGGAGGCGCTCGGCTATCGCATCACGCGGCTGTTCGTCGGCGTATTCATGGCGGGCTCGGCGCTGGCGGGGCTCGGCGGCGTGATGTGGGGTCTCTACCGCGAGCAGGTCAACGCCGCGATGGGCGGCGAGCTCCTCGTGCTCGTGTTCATCGTGGTCATCATCGGCGGGCTCGGCTCGGTCACCGGCTGCTTCATCGGCGCGCTGCTGGTCGCGCTCGCCACCAATTACGTGGGCTTCCTGACGCCGAAGCTCGCGCTCATCACCGACATCCTGCTGATGGTCATCATTTTGCTGTGGCGCCCGCGCGGGCTCTATCCGGTGACCAGCCGATGATGCCGCTGTCAGGCGATCCGCCGCGCAGTCGCATACTCGCCATTGCGCTGATCGTCATCGTCGTGGTGCTGGCGCTCGCGCCGTTTCTGTTTCCCGGCGCGAAGCCGCTCAATGTCGCGGCCAAGATCTGCATCTTCATCGCGCTCGCCGCGTCCTACGATCTGCTGCTCGGCTATACGGGCGTCGTCTCGTTCGCGCACACGATGTTCTACGGCATCGGCAGCTACGGCATCGCGATCGCGATGTATGGCCTAGGCCCGCGCTGGGACGCCGCCGCCTTGGGGCTCGTCGTCGCCCTGCCGCTCGCGGCCGCCCTCGCGCTCGTCATCGGGCTGTTCTCGCTGCGGGTACAGACGATCTTCTTCGCCATGATCACGCTTGCCGTGGCGTCCGCCTTCGCGGTGCTCGCCTCGCAGCTTTCGTGGCTCACCGGCGGCGAGGATGGGCGCAGTTTTCAGGTACCGCAGGTGCTGCGCCCGGGATTCCGCTTCGACCTGCTCGGCGTCACGGTTACCGGGCGGATGCTGACCTATTATCTGGTGTTCGCCTGCTGTCTGCTGCTCTTTCTGCTGCTCTTGCGCATCGTCAACTCGCCGTTCGGGCGCGTGCTCCAGGCGATCCGCGAGAACCCATTCCGCGCCGAAGCGCTCGGCTACCGAACGGTGATGCACCGTATCCTGGCGAATTGCATGGCGGCCGCTGTCGCGGCGGCAGTCGGCGCGCTCAATGCGCTTTGGCTGCGCTACACCGGCCCCGACACGTCGCTGTCGTTCTCGATCATGCTCGACATCCTGCTCATCGTGGTGATCGGGGGCATGGGCACGATGTATGGCGCGATCGTCGGCGCGACGCTCTACGTGCTGGCGCAGAACTATCTGCAGACCCTGATGGGCACGGTTTCGGCCGCGGCCGGAGAGGCCGGCCTGCCGCTGATACCGAGCCTGTTCCACCCCGACCGCTGGCTGCTCTGGCTCGGCATCCTGTTCATCGCAAGCGTCTATTTCTTTCCCGCCGGAATCGTCGGCAAGCTCCGCGGCGTCAACCCGCGATAAACCGCCGGCACGCCGTCGGTCACGACGAGCAGCGTGAGCAGCGGGTGATGAGAAAATCGAGCCGGAACGCAGCCATTGGGCAGCAGCGAAGAGGCGTGGAATCCGGCCCCCCGAAGGAGCGCGCTCGGATGCCGCGAGAGTGACCGCCGGGGGCCGCAGAAACGTCGCATAAGCTATTGATTAAACAGACGAAATTAATTCTGAAAACCGTTGTTTTCGAGTGGCCGCTCGCGTGCAAATCGCCTATATGAATCGCGGCCACTGACTCGCTTGGAAATCACCTTTGTCCGACACTGAAGACCGCAAGTCCGGGGAGCCTCCGCAGCCCTCGGACATCCGCCCCGTGTCCATCACGGACGAGATGAAGCGCTCGTATCTCGATTACGCGATGAGCGTGATCGTGGCGCGTGCGCTGCCGGATGCGCGCGACGGCTTGAAGCCCGTGCACCGGCGCATCCTCTTCTCGATGTACGAGAACAACTACACGCCGGACCGGCCGTACAACAAATCGGCGCGCGTCACGGGCGACACCATGGGCAAGTTTCATCCCCATGGAAATCAGGCGATCTACGACGCGCTGGTGCGACTCGCGCAGGACTTCTCGATGCGCCTGCCGTTGATCGACGGGCAGGGCAATTTCGGCTCGGTCGACGGCGATCCGCCCGCGGCCGAACGCTACACCGAGGTACGCCTCGCCAAGCCCGCGATGGCGCTGCTCGACGACCTCGACAAGAACACGGTCGACTTCCAGGCGAACTACGACGGCCGCGAGCGCGAGCCGGTGGTATTGCCGGCGAAATTCCCGAACCTGCTGGTCAACGGCTCGGGCGGCATCGCGGTCGGCATGGCGACCAACATTCCGCCGCACAATCTCGGCGAGGTCATCGACGCCTGCTTCGCGCTGATCGAGGATCCGGGCCTCTCGATCGACGACCTGATGAACATCATTCCGGGACCGGACTTTCCGACCGGCGGCTTGATCCTCGGCCGCGCCGGCATCCGCTCGGGCTATCACACCGGGCGCGGCTCGATCGTGATGCGCGGCAAGGTCGAGATCGTGACCATCCGCAAGGATCGCGAGGCGATCATCATCTCGGAGATTCCCTACCAGGTAAACAAGGCCACGATGCTGGAACGGATCACCGAACTGATCCGCGAAAAGAAGATCGAGGGCATCGCCGAGCACCGCGACGAGTCGAACCGCGAAGGCTACCGCGTCGTGATCGAGATCAAGCGCGACTCGATGGCGGACGTCGTGCTCAACCAGCTCTACCGCTTCACCACGCTGCAATCGACCTTCGGCGTCAACATGGTGGCGCTCGACGGCGGCCGACCGCTGGTGATGAACCTGAAGGATCTGCTGATGACCTTCCTCGCGTTCCGCGAGGAGGTCGTGTCCAGGCGCACGAAATTCCTGCTCACCAAGGCGCGCGACCGCACCCACGTGCTGGTGGGCTTGGCGATCGCGGTCGGCAATATCGATGAAGTGATCCGCACCATCCGTGCCTCGCAGGATGCGAACGAGGCGCGCGAAGCCCTGATGACGCGCGCGTGGCCGGCGCGAGACGTCGCATCCCTGATCGAGCTGATCGACGATCCGCGACACAAGGTGTCGGCCGACGGCACCTACAAGCTGTCCGCCGAGCAGGCCAAGGCGATCCTCGACCTGCGCCTGCAGCGCCTCACGGCCTTGGGCCGCGACGAAATCAAGGAAGAGCTCGACAAGCTCGCGGCCGAGATTTCCGACTATCTCGACATCCTGCGCTCGCGCGCACGCATTCAGACGATCGTGAAGGAAGAACTCGCCGCGGTGAAGAAGGAGTTCGCGACGCCGCGCCGCACCCAGATCGTCGAGCAGGTCGACGAGATGGAAGACGAGGACCTGATCCAGCGCGAGGACATGGTCGTCACGGTCTCGCATCTCGGCTACGTCAAGCGCGTGCCGCTCTCGACCTACCGGGCGCAGCGGCGCGGCGGCAAGGGCCGTTCCGGCATGCAGACGCGCGAGGAGGATTTCGTCACGCGACTGTTCGTCGCCTCGACCCATTCGCCGGTGCTGTTCTTCTCCTCGCAGGGCCGCGTCTACAAGGAGAAGGTCTGGCGGCTTCCGCTCGCCGCACCGCAGGCGCGCGGCAAGGCGTTGATCAACATCCTGCCGATCGATCAGGGCGAGACCATCACGACGGTCATGCCGCTGCCCGAGGACGAGAGCAAATGGGGCGAGCTCGACGTCATGTTCGCCACCACCCGCGGCTCGGTCCGGCGCAACAAGCTCTCCGACTTCGTCGACGTGCGCCGCTCCGGCATCATCGCGATGAAGCTCGATGAAGGCGAGGGGATCGTCGACGTGCAGATCTGCACCGAGCACGACGACGTGCTGCTGACCTCCGCTGGCGGCCAGTGCATCCGCTTCGCGGTGCCGGAAGTGCGTGTGTTCCAGGGCCGCACCTCGATGGGCGTGCGCGGCATCAATCTCGACAAGGACGACAAGCTGATCTCGCTCTCGATCCTGCGCCACGCGGCAGCAACCGCCGACGAGCGCGCAGCCTATCTCAAGCGCGCCAGCGCGGTGCGCCGCGGCGAGGAGGGCGAGGAGCAGCCGGCAGACGCCGAGGACACTGGCAGCGACGCGATCGAGTTGGGCGAGAAGCGCTATGTCGAGATGTCGGAAGCCGAGCAGTTCGTACTCACCATCTCGGAGACCGGCTTCGGCAAGCGCTCGTCGTCCTACCAGTACCGCACCACCGGGCGCGGCGGCAAAGGCATCGTCGCGATGGCGATCACGGCCAAGACCGGCCGGCTCGTCGCCTCGTTCCCGGTCGAGGACTCCGATCAGCTGATGCTGGTGACCAATCGCGGACAGCTGATCCGCACCCGCGTCGAGGGCATCCGCATCGCCGGCCGCTCGACCCAGGGCGTGATCGTGTTCGACACGGCCGAGGACGAACGTGTGGTCTCGGTCGAGCGGCTGGGTGAAGAGGGCGAGGGGAACGGCGGGTGAGCCTCGAGCTCTATCTCGTCTTCGTCCTCGCCTCCGCGCTGCTCGTCGCGACGCCCGGACCCAACGTCGCGCTGATCGTCGGCACCAGTCTCACGCATGGTGCGCGCGCCGGCCTGATGACGGTCGCGGGCGTAAACATCGGCCTCGTGATCCAGCTCGCCGTCGTGGCGCTCGGGCTTGCCTGGATCGTCGATTTCTTCGCACGCCAGTTCGATACGATCCGTTTCACCGGTGCGGCGTATCTCCTGTTCCTCGGCGTGCAGACGCTGTGGAAGTCGCGCAAGGCGGCATCGACCGCGGTCGCGCCGCTTTCGGCCAATCGGGCCTTCGCGCGCGGCTTCGCGGTCGCCTTCGCCAATCCCAAGACGCTGATCTTCCAGGCGGCCTTCCTGCCCCAGTTCCTCTCGAACGGCGCGGGCAGGACGGCCGAGCTGTGGCTCCTTGCCGCGACATTCGCGATCATCGCGGCGGTCGGTGACGCGCTCTGGGCCCTGTTCGCCGCGCACGCACGCGCGCTCTTCACGAACCGCGTGCAGGTGATCGCGGATCGTATCTCCGGCGGCATCCTGATCGCGGGCGCGGGCGTGCTGCTGGCCGCGAGCCGGCGCTTAATCCCTCCCCGCCACGCGGGGCCGGCGGTGACTCTTATCCCTCCCCCGAAGGGGGAGGGATGATCATCACCGCGCGCCCGCGCCTTCCAGTATCCGCACCATCTCGCCAAAGCCGCGCTGCTTCGCCAGCGCGAGCGGCGTGACGCCGTGCCGGTCGGCGAGGTTCGGGTTGGCGCCGGCCTTCACCAGCGCGTCGAGCGTCTCGGTGTGGTTCTTGCCGCCATTGCCGAGCACGATCGACTCGATCAGCGCGGTCCAGCCGAGATTGTTGACATGGTCGAGCGGCGCATCGGCGGCGATCAGCACGCGCACGACCTCGGCATGGCCGAGATGTGCGGCGGCGATCAGCGCGGTGCCGTCATAGGGGCTGGTGACGGCGCGCGCATTCGCGCCGCCGTCGAGCGCGAGCTTCAGCATCTCGACGTCGTCGTTCACCGCCGCGATGGTGACGATGTCGTAACGCTGCGCATCGAGCGCATTCGGATTCGCGCCGAGGCGTAGCAGCGTTCGGGCCGCCGCGTGGTGGCGAAGATGAGCCGCGACGTGCAGCGGTGTGCGCCCGTGCGCGTCCTGGGTGTCGATCTTTTCGCCCGCTGCGAACAGCGTCTCGATCTGAGCCACGTCGCCCTTGGCGGCGGCCGCATGCAGGCCGGCATAGACGCGCTGCTCGGTCGCGCCCGGCGGGATCTGCGCGTGTAGCGGCGCCCCGCAGAGCGCGAGCAGGCAGACGAGGGCGAATACGGTGCGCACAAGAAAAAGTCCCGGCTGATGAGGCCGGGACAGTATGAGGTCACTTGCGGGTCGGGAAGGGTGGGCATCACCCTTCGTAAATGGAGAGGTGGGCATCACCTCTCGAAACCTGGGGTCATTTCCGGTCGGTGGTCACCACCCGCACCTTGCGGGCAGAGCCGGACTCGGTGCGGTGGTCGGCGACGCAGGAGCGGTCGAGATAGGGCCAGGACTGCTGGCGGCAGGAGACGCGGGCCGCGATGTCGAGGCGGTCGCCCTTGGCCGACAACGTCGTCTGGGTGTTCAGGTCATGTCGGCTCGAGGCCGATACCAGGCCAGGCGCGAAGACGACCGCGCCGGCAAACAGCGCCGCGGCAGCGATCAGGCTGTAAATCTTGATCATATCCGCCTCCGTTCCCCGGTTGTCCCAAACGCCGGAGCCCTTCCACCTGGTTAGACGCGAGGTGGGGGTAAAAGGTTCAATGCGGAACGCACATTTCCCGGAACTTTCGTGATCGCGACGTGATCGGCAGTCTTGCGGCGCCTCCGAGGGCGGGCTAGACCGCGCAAATGGCGCGTATTGCCCTTTATGCGGGGTCTTTCGACCCGGTGACCAACGGCCACCTCGACGTGGTGCGCCAAGCGGCGGGGCTTGCCGACCGGCTGGTTCTGGCGATCGGCATCAATCCGGGCAAGACGCCCCTGTTTTCAGCCGATGAGCGGCTCGCGATGCTTGCCGAAACCTGCGGCCCGGTCGCCAAGGCAGCGGCCACCGAGCTCAAATGCATCACCTACGACGATCTGGTCATCACGGCGGCCAAGCGCGAAGGTGCCACGATACTGATCCGCGGGCTGCGCGACGGCACCGATCTCGACTACGAGATGCAGATGGCCGGGATGAACGGCGCCATGGCGCCCGACGTGCAGACGGTCTTCCTCCCCGCGACCCCACTCGCGCGCCCGATCACCGCCACTTTGGTCCGCCAGATCGCCCGCATGGGCGGCGACGTGACGCCGTTCGTCCCGGCCGCGATCGTCAAACGGCTCAGGGCGAAATTATCCGCCAAATCCAACGGCTAAATCCGGGAGTTCACATGCTACGTTTGCTGGCCGCCGCCGTTGTGCTCGCCCTTGCCATTCCAGCCCTGGCGCAGGCCCCGAAGGGGCTTCCGGCGGGTGCCGACCCGGAAAACACACTCCTGATCGAGACGAGCAAGGGCCAAATTGTCGTCAAGCTGCGCAACGACATCGCACCCGGCCATGCCGAGCGCCTCAAGCGGCTGGCGCGCGAGAAGTTCTACGACGGGGTGCCGTTCCACCGCGTCATCGCGGGCTTCATGGCGCAGACCGGCGACGGGCAGAACGGAAATGGTACCGGGGGCTCGAAGTACCCGGACCTGAAGGCGGAGTTCTCTCAAGTGCCCTTCCGGCGCGGCATCGTCGGCATGGCGCGCAAGGGCAACAGCAACGATTCGGCCAACAGCCAGTGGTTCATCTGCTTCGGCGATGCATCGTTCCTCAATGGCCAGTACACGGTCATCGGCGAGGTGCTTTCCGGCATGGACGTCGTCGACAAGCTCGCGAAGGGTGAGCCGCCCGCCAGCCCCGACCGCATGGTGCGCGTGCAGGTCGCGGCCGACGCGAAGTGAGAGGCCGGCGCAGCCTCATTGTTCTCGCGGCCGCGCTCGCCGCTGGCCTCGGTCTTGCGCCGCATGCCGGCTTCGCGGCTGGCAACGTGATCCTGTTCATCGAAATCGGACGAGACAATCCAGAACCCAGGAAGCCGGTGTCCGCCGTGAACACGCTGAACGATCTGTCGAGAGCGCTGAGCGACTGCTGGAGTCCGCCGCCGTTCGATCGCGACTTCGGACCGGTTGACGTGAATTTTACGATGGCCTTCCGGCGCTCGGGCGAACTGTTCGGCACACGCATCGTCACTTTCGTTCAGAAGGTCACACCGGACTTGCGGGCGCGCTACAACGCGGCGGTCGCCGAAGCAGTCGATCGCTGCGCCAGGATGCCGTTCACTGCAGCGATGGGCGGCGCGGTTGCCGGCACTGTTTTCCGGGTTAGCTTCCTCGACAGACGCAACAGCAGAAGGGCGGACAGCACATGGCTGACAACGACAACAGACTGATACTGGAGACCACCAAGGGCACAGTCGTGATTGCGTTGCGCCCGGACCTTGCGCCGAAGCACGTCGAGCGCATCAAGACGCTGGTGAAGGAAGGCTTCTACGACGGCGTCGCGTTCCATCGCGTGATCGACGGCTTCATGGCGCAGACCGGCTGCCCTCATGGCACCGGCACCGGCGGCTCGAGCTATCCGAACCTGCCGGCGGAGTTCAATGCCGAGCCGCATGTGCGCGGCACCGTCTCGGCGGCGCGCGCGCAGAATCCCAACAGCGCCAACAGCCAGTTCTTCATCTGCTTCGACGACGCGCGCTTCCTCGACAAGCAGTACACCGTATGGGGCAAGGTCACCGAAGGGATGGAGATCGTCGACAAGATCAAGCGCGGGGAGCCGGCGCGCGACCCGGACAAGATCGTGAAGGCGACGCTCGCGGCGTAGCGCGCTTATCAGCGCGCTGCTTCGGGACCGCGCTGGCGCAGACGGAATCCGATCACGGCGGCCGCCGAAAACACCATCAACACGCCTGCGAATATGCTTGGCGCGGCAGGCGTCGCGGCCGCTTCGCGCGCGACGCCCGCAATCGCGGGCAGAACCGTCATGGCGGCATAGTGCCACGTGTAGAACACGCCCATGCCGGTCGCGCGGTTCTGCGGCCGTAACGCCTCCGACGACAGCGCCATCATCGGCCCGGGTGGCAGGCCCACGATCAGCACGAGCACCGCGAAAGGCACGATCGCGGCGCCGGCAAGCGGCAGTGCCACGATTGCGGCGGCCGATACGACCAGGCCGCCCAGCATCACCGAAGTGGGCCAGCGCAATCGCTCGGCCAGATATCCGGCGAGCGGCACCGACGGTATCAGCACCCAGCCAAGCAGGCTGATGATCCGGCTTGCCTCCGCGAGCGAATAGCCGCGCTGGGCGAACAATTCCGGCAGGAAGCTGATGAGGATGACGTAGGCGGCGTTGAAGGTGCCCCAGATAAAGCCCGCAAGTGAGATCAACACCCACTCGCGTCGCGAGAGATCGAGCTGCAAGCGCCGGGTTTCGCGCGGCGCATCCGGCGAGTCGCGATAGACCAGCGCGACCAGCACGAGGCAGACGACCGCCACGCCCGCGGCGACCTGCATCACCGCGACCCAGGAATACGCGGTCGCGAGCGGCGGGAACGAGATCAGGCCAAGCGCGATGCCGGCCGGCCAACTCGCGACGAACATCGCCATGGCGGTGACGATCTCGCGTCCGACAAACCAGTCCGCGACCATCTTGGTCATCAGCACGTTGACCAGCACGGCGCCGAGCCCGCTGACGAGCCGCCCGGCGAACACAAGCACCGTCGACTCCATGCCCATCAGGACGCCGCCGACCGCCATCAGACCGAGACCGATCAGCGTGACTTGCTTGACCCCGAACCGCTGTCCCAGCATCCCGCCCGGCAAGGCGATCACGATGCCCGGCAACATGTAGAGGCCGATCAATGTCCCAAGTTCGGCGTATCCGATCCCGAGCGCGGTGAGCAAAAACGGCCCGTCCGACGCGACCGTTTGGAACTGATACGCCATGGCGGTGCGCGCCAGGAACAGCACGAACAGCATGCGCCAGCGGATCGGAACGGTCGGCATCGCGATGAGAGCAACCTTGGCAATGCAGGAAGCGGGGCCTGCAACTAACCAGACTTAACCATGCGGGAGGAGGTGCCGTCGAGCGATAACCCGCCCACTGTCCGGTGAAATGTCCAAATTCCCGCCATTGGAACTGGCGATTTACGGAGGGGATACGCCCGCGGCGGTCAAAGGACGTCGGCCGACATGGCGGTATCGGCGCCCTTTAGTAACCTATGGTGGCAGTCAACGAAATTTTCATACGAATTTCGGATACTTGACGGGCCAGCGGCAGGTCTGTGGGGTCCCGACGGTTCATGTTCGCGTTCAAGCGTTTGATATGGGTAGGGCACGACCGTAAGCTGCCGACGGAAATCTATACGTCGCTGGTGGCGTCGCTGTTCAGCGATCCGCGCACGCTGCTGATCGGCGCACTCGGCAGCATGGCCTCCGCGGTGATCTCCGCTTGGAAGACCGGCGAACCGTCGCTGATTGTCTGTGCGATCGGAATCATTGGCGTGTCGCTCGCCCGCGCCGCCGACATGCAGGCGTTCGCGACGCGGCGCGAGACCGCGATGACGCGCGCCCAGGCGATCCGCTGGGAGCTGCGCTACGTCGTGGGCGCCGCCGCCTTCATGGCGCTGATGGGAGCCTGGTGCTTTTTCGCCTTCGCGCGGACCAGCGATCCGTTGGTCCAGCTTCTCGCATTCGCGATGGTGCTGGTGAACATGATCGGCGTCGCGGGGCGCAATTTCGGCTCGCGCCTCCTGGTCAACGCGCAACTCGTCTGCGCGGGTGTGCCGATGACGGCCGCGCTGTTCATCATGGGCGATGTTTATTTCGCGGTGTTCGGATGCGTGCTGGTGCCGTTCTTCGTCAGTCTGAAGACGGTGGCCGACCGGTTGCGCCGCACGCTGCTCGATGCCGTGGTGGCGACGCGCGACGTGACGCTGCTCGCAGGCCGTTTCGACACCGCGCTCAACAACATGCCGCACGGTCTGTGCATGTTCGATCCGAACCAGCGCCTCGTGGTCTCGAACAAGCGCATTGAGGAGATGCTGCACATCTCCGGCGTGCGCCGCGGCGCCTCGCTGCGGCAATTGCTTCAGGGTTGTGTCGCAGCCGGCACGCTCAACGAAGCGACCATGGAGCGGCTGCTCTCGGACCTCGAAAGCAGGCTTGCCGGCAAGTTCGACGGCGAGCTGGCGGTCGACACCGAGGACGGACGCTCGCTCTCGCTCACCTTCGAGCCAATGGAGAACGGCGGATCGGTGGTGCTGGTCGAGGACGTGACCGAGCGCAAGAATGCCGAAGCCAAGATCCATCATCTTGCGCGCTACGACGCGCTGACGGGCCTGCCCAATCGCATCTTTTTCCACGACCAGATGGAGTGGGCGCTCGCCACCATGAAGCGCGGACACCACTGCGCCGTGCTGTTCGTCGACCTCGATCAGTTCAAACAAGTCAACGACACGCTCGGCCATCCGGCGGGCGACGCGCTTCTGTTCGCGGTCGCGGAGCGGCTGCGCAATATCATCCGCGAATCCGACCTCGTCGCGCGCTTCGGCGGCGACGAATTTGTCGTGCTGCAAACGCCGCTGCGCGATCCGGACGCCGCAGCGACGCTCGCGCGGCGCATCGTCGAGGAACTCTCGAACAGCTACGACATCGATGGACACCGCGTGGTGATTGGCGCGAGCGTCGGCATCGCGGTCGCGCCGCGCGATGGCACCGGCGCAGACGTGTTGCTCAAGAACGCCGACATGGCGCTCTACCGCGCGAAATCCGAGGGACGCGGCTCGTGGCGCTTCTTCGAGCCCGAGATGGACATCAAGGCGCAGGCACGCCGCAGCCTCGAGCTCGATCTGCGCCACGCCGTCGCGACCGGCGCATTCGAGGTCTATTACCAGCCTCTGATCAATCTCAAGACCGGCAAGATCTCGACCTGCGAGGCGCTGCTGCGCTGGCAGCATCCCGAGCGCGGCATGATCTCGCCGGTCGAGTTCATCCCGATCGCCGAGGAAATGGGCCTGATCGTCGACATCGGCAACTGGGTGTTGCGCCGCGCGTGCCTCGATTGCGCACAGTGGCCGGATGGCGTGCACGTTGCGGTCAACCTTTCGCCGATCCAGTTCCGCCGCGGCAACGTGATGCGCGCGATCACCGAGGCGCTATCCGCTGCGCAGCTTGCGACCGAGCGGCTTGAGATCGAGATCACCGAGTCCGTGTTGCTGCAGGACACCGAGGCGACGCGCGCACTGCTGCTGCAGCTGCGCGAATTCGGCGTGCGCATCTCGCTCGACGATTTCGGCACCGGCTATTCGAGCCTGAGCTACCTGCATCTGTTTCCGCTGCACAAGGTGAAGATCGACCGTTCGTTCCTCGCCGACGTCGGTGCGAACAAGC
>JAXDNZ010000067.1:0-6120 GCA_034669185.1 Hyphomicrobiales bacterium | reverse complement strand
CGACGAAGATCGGGAAGTTGGTGCCGACCTTGACGTTGGTGAAGGCCGCGCCGCCGGTGACGTACAGCAGCGTGCGGTCCCAGGCGTAGCCGAGGCGTGCGCGCGCCGATGCCTGCCAGTCGCTCCTGGCAGTGTAGCTGTCGCCCGCGACGAGCGGCGGCTGCGTGACCGGCTGAATGCGCGTGGTGCGCCAGCGCTGCCAGTCGACGTCGCCTTCAAGGCCGAGCACCCAGTTGCTGCCTGGCGCCTGCCAGTTGCAGCCGAGCTGGCCGCCGCCGATGAACGTGCTCGCCCGCTCACGCGCGAAGTTGAATGTCGTCCCGCTCCCGGGGAAGCCCGGCACGTCTGCGACGACCACAGTGTCGGTCGTGTTGGCCCATTTGCCGCCGATATTGCCGCCGATATAGCAGCCGCTCCAATTGTAGACCGACGTCACCATGACCGGTGCCTTGGTCGGATAGCGGGGCGGAAGATCCGCCGCCAGTGCCGGCAATGCCGCCAGCGTCACGATGCCGATGCCGAGTGTGAGTGCGCGCTTCATGGTTGTTGTCCCCACTTCCTTACGAAAATCCGTCATGCGATTTGCCGCTCGGGGGGGCGCGTTGTCTAGTGCAAAAAGGCAACACCTTCCAAGACTCGAACAAGCCTGGGGACGGGGAATACAAGGCAATAAATTCAAATCGTTACGAGCGCGCCCGGTGGAACCGGCGCGCGCAATTTCAAGTCGGTGGCGTGGTGCACGGCGAGGACTAAAAAGTTGTCCTTGCGGAGGTCCGCAATTGAACTCAGAAACGGTAGTTCAGGCCGAGCCGGAAAACGTTCGACTGGAAGCCGTTCTGCACGCCCGTCAGCAAGTAGCGTTGGTCGGAGAGCTCGACGTACAGGTACTCCGCTTTGGCCGACCAGTGCGGCGTGAGACCGACCTCGACGCCGCCGCCGAGCGTCCAGCCAGTATGGGTCTGGGTCTCGCTCAACCCGCCGAAATTGACCCTGCCGCCGCCGAACGCAAAGCCGCCGGCGAGGTAGAACAGGACGTTGTTCATCGCATAACCGGCGCGACCGCGGATCGTGCCGAACCACGGATTGGCAAACTTGTAGGCTCCGAAGGTGTCGTCGGCAGCAGAGGCCTGCAGGTCCGCCTCAGCACCGAATACGAACGCTCCGTTCTGCCAATTGTAGCCGATCTGGCCGCCGCCCATCACGCCGCTCGGGTTCGTCGGCCAGTTGGTGGTCTTGCCCCATTGGTAGCCGAGGTTCACGCCGACATATGCGCCGTTCCAATTGTACGGGTTGAACGGCGTCGCTGCGAAAGCCGGGCCGCGATAGAGATCGGCGGCGCGCGCAGGCGTCGTCACAGCCGAGATCACCGCGAATGCCAGGACGGTACCGAAGATCGTACGGTTCATGTTCAACTCTCCAGGGGGCCGAGCCGCGAACGGCGCCCCGCTTCGAGCGCCGCCCGCGCCTGGTCATCCCCGCCCCGTGATGACCTGTTCGCCCGTGCCAATGCGTGTTTCGCGCGCTTTGAGTTAAGCTTTCCTAAAATGCGAACGATCGCGTCCTGGGCTGACGAAGCATGACTAAGCAAGCGTATCTTTTGGGTCCGCGCGTTCTCGATCTCTTCACCATGATCGCAGGGCGGTGTCGGCGATGACGAAAACCGCTTTGGTCACCGGCGGCGCGCGGCGCATCGGCCGTGCCGTCGCGCTCGCGCTCGCCGAGGCCGGCTACGCGGTCATTATTCACGCAAATCGTGCGCGCGCGGAGGCCGACAAGCTGCACGACGAGATCGCGCAAAAAGGCGGCAAGGCCGCGGTCGTGCATGCCGATCTCGCCGATCACGCGCAGGTCGCGGCGCTTGTCCCCACCGCCGCGAAGGCAATTGGGCCTCTTACGCTGCTGGTGAACAACGCCGCGATGTTCGAGCCGGACGAGGTCGGCCGCCTCGACCGCGCACTGTGGGACCGGCAGTTCGCGGCAAATCTGCGCGCGCCGGTGTTCCTCGCCGAGGCGTTCGCCGCGCAGGCGCCGGGACGCGCTGACGCGTCGATCGTCAACATCCTCGATCAGCGCGTGCTCAAGCCGACGCCGCAATTCGTGTCCTATGCGCTCGCGAAAAGCGCATTGCACACGGCGACGCGCATGCTGGCGCAGGCGCTCGCGCCGAACGTGCGGGTCAACGCGGTCGCGCCGGGGCCGACGTTTGCCAGCCAGCGCCAGCAGCCGGAGGATTTCGCCCGCCAGGCCGCCACGTTGCCGCTCGGCCGGGGGCCAAGCGCCGAGGAAATCGCCGCCGCGGTGGTGTTCCTGAGCCAGGCACGCAGCACGACCGGTCAGACACTCGCGGTCGACGGCGGCCAGCACATCGCGTGGCAGACGCCGGACGCCGGGATCGCGGAATAGCGCAGCAGAAACGGGATTCGGGTGGGTTCCCTTGAGCGGAAGCGTCACATCACGGTGCGGAGGTGATGTCATGGCAGGATCGACCCACGCGCGGCACATGGCGCCGGAACCCGAGATTTCCGAGCGCGTGGCGACCCTCGATTGGACCTCGCTCGGCGAAAGCCTCGATGCCTACGGCTGCGCCGCCACCGGGCCGCTGCTGTCGCCCGACGACTGTGCGGCGCTTGCCGTCCGTTACAAAGCCGATGACCAGTTCCGCGGCCGCGTGATCATGGCGCGGCACGGTTTCGGCCGCGGTGAGTACAAGTATTTCGCCTATCCGCTCCCCGATCCGGTCGCGGAACTGCGCCGCGCCCTCTATCCCCCACTCGCCGACATCGCGAACCGCTGGAACGGCGCGATGGGCATCGCGCAACGCTTTCCGGCCGACCACGCCGCGTATCTCAAACGATGTCACGCCGCGGGGCAGACGCGGCCGACGCCGTTGCTGCTTCAATACGGGCCCGGCGACTACAATTGCCTGCACCAGGACGTCTACGGCGAGAACGTGTTTCCGCTGCAGGTCGCGTTCCTGTTGTCAGCGCCGGGCAAGGATTTCGACGGCGGCGAGTTCGTCCTCACCGAGCAGCGCCCGCGCATGCAGTCGCGCGCCGAAGTCGTGCCCCTGCGGCAGGGCGAGGGCGTGATCTTTCCGGTGCATCACCGGCCGGTGCAGGGCACGCGCGGCATCTACCGAGTCAACATGCGCCATGGCGTGAGCCGGCTCCGCTCGGGCAAACGCCACACGCTCGGGATCATTTTCCACGACGCGAAGTAGCTGTCATTCCCGGGCGCCCCGCAGGGGCGAGCCCGGAATCCATCAGCCCGAGTCGTGGATTCCGGGCTCCTCGCTGCGCTCGGCCCCGGAATGACTGCTTGGCTCGTGCTGGCCCTTACGGCGGCGAATCCCTATTTTCCGCCCATGTCCGCGGACGACCCCAGAGCCAACATCGATCCCGAGATCGACCTCGACGAGGAAGAGGACGAGTCCAGCCTTCCGGCGATCGAGGACTCGGCAGAGGCGCCGTCCGTTCCTCTCGCCGGCGGAGCCGCGGCGATTTCGCGTTACGCCAAGGTCGCGCCGGCCGCCCCCGGCGTCTATCGCATGATCGATGCCAAGGGCGAGGTGCTCTACGTCGGCAAGGCGAAGAGCATCAGGAAGCGTATCGTCTCCTACGCGCGCCCGACCGGCCACACCGCGCGCATCATGCGGATGATTTCCGCGACCAGCACGATCGAGTTCGTCTCGACCCGCACCGAGACCGAGGCCCTGCTGCTCGAGGCGAACCTGATCAAGCGGTTGCGCCCGCGCTTCAACGTGCTGATGCGCGACGACAAGTCGTTTCCATACATCCTGATCACCGCCGGCGAGACGCCGCCGATGATCGCCAAGCACCGCGGCGCGCGCTCCAAGCCGGGTGAATATTACGGCCCGTTTGCGTCCGCGCAGGCCGTGCATAGGACGATCACCGCGCTCGAGCGTGCGTTCCTGATCCGCTCCTGTTCCGACACGGTCTACGAGAGCCGCACGCGGCCATGTCTCCTGCATCAGATCAAGCGCTGCTCGGCGCCGTGCACTGGCGAGATCTCGCACGGCGACTATGCGGAGCTGGTGCGTGAGGCAAAGTCGTTCCTGTCCGGCAAGAGCCGCACCGTGAAGGAGGAACTGGCCTCCGACATGGAGACGGCCTCCAACACGCTCGATTTCGAGCGCGCGGCCGTTTACCGCGACCGGCTTGCGGCGCTGTCGGCGATCCAGGGCAGTCAGGGGATCAATCCGCGCGGCGTCGAGGAGGCCGACGTGTTCGCGGTGCACCAGCAGGGTGGATATTCGTGCGTCGAAGTATTCTTCTTCCGCACCGGGCAGAACTGGGGCAATCGCGCCTACTTCCCGCGCGCCGATCGTTCGTTCGACGCGCCGGAAGTGCTCGGCGCGTTCATGGCGCAGTTCTACGACGACAAGCCGCCGCCGCGCTGCATCTTCCTGTCGCACGATGTCGAGGATCGCGCACTGCTCGCCGAGGCGCTCTCGGTCAAGAGCGGGCACAAGGTCGACGTCACGGTCCCACAGCGCGGCGAGAAAAAAGAGCTGGTCGACCATGCGCTCGCAAATGCGCGCGAGGCGCTCGGCCGCAAGCTCGCCGAGACCGCGTCGCAGCAGCGCCTGCTCAACGCATTGGGCGCAACATTCGGGCTGGGGAAGCCGCCGCGCCGCATCGAGGTCTACGACAACAGCCACATCCAAGGCAGCAACGCGGTCGGCGCCATGGTGGTGGCGGGACCGGAAGGTTTTCGCAAGAACCAGTACCGCAAGTTCAACATCCGCTCGGCGGACCTCACGCCGGGAGACGATTTCGGCATGATGCGTGAGGTGTTGGCGCGGCGGTTCAAGCGGTTGATGAGCGAAGCGCCGCGGGCGGACAGCGCATCCGCTCCATCTCCGCTCACGATCTTTGCGCGCGAGGAAAATCCGGAAGAGGAGCCGGCCGATTCTCCCTGGCCCGATCTCGTGCTGATCGATGGCGGACAGGGCCAGCTCACGGCGGCGAGGGAAACGCTTGCCGAACTCGGCGTCACCGGCGTACCGCTGGTCGCCGTCGCCAAGGGCCCCGACCGCGATGCCGGGCGCGAGACCTTCTTCATGCCGGGCCGCGAGCCCATCAAGCTGCCGCAGCGTGACCCGGTGCTGTACTTCGTCCAGCGCCTGCGCGACGAGGCGCACCGCTTCGCGATCGGCTCGCACCGGCAGAAGCGCAAGAAGGACATCCGCGAGGCGGGCCTGCAGGAGATCCCCGGCATCGGCCCGATGCGCAAGCGTGCGCTGCTGCACCACTTCGGAACCCTGAAGGCGATCGAGCGCGCCTCGGTCGCCGATCTCGAGCACGCGCCGGGGATCAGCGCCGAAACCGCGCAGAAAGTCTACGATTACTTCCACGAGCAGACGCCCCGCGGCTAGAATCGCTCGCCACATTTCCGTTGTGTGGTCAGATATTTGCGGGCGATGCGCGATCAGCGCCTCAGCCATCCCCAGAAGGCGCTCGCCAAACTGTTGACGCCGCAGCGCGCGGGGTGTTCGGTGCGGCCATGACCACGACGACGAACCCGCAGCCGTCGGCGCGGGCGTTTGCATTGCCGAATATGCTGACTTACGCCCGTATCGTTGCGGTGCCGGTCGTTGTTGCGTGCATGTACGGGCAGTCGATCCTCGGATACGGGCTGTGGCTGCGCTGGGTTGCGCTGTTCGTCTTCATCGTGGCCGGCATCACCGACGTGCTCGATGGCTATGTGGCCCGCATGTACGGCCAGCAGTCGAGCTTCGGCCGCATGCTCGATCCGATCGCCGACAAGCTGCTGGTCTCGTCCTGCCTGCTGATGCTGGCGGTTGACGGAACCATCAAAGGCTTGGCGCTGTGGGCGGCGATCATCATTCTGTGCCGCGAAATTCTCGTGTCGGGCCTGCGCGAATATCTCGCGGAGTTGCGCGTCACTGTGCAGGTGACCTGGCTTGCCAAATGGAAGACCTTTCTGCAGCTTCTTGCCGTCGGCTTCTGCATCGCGGGCGAGGCCGGAGACAAGATCCTTCCGATCACCACCGAGATCGGCATCGCGCTGCTGTGGCTCTCGGCGATCCTGACGCTCTATACCGGCTGGGATTATTTCCGCGCCGGTGTGCGGCAT
>JAXDNZ010000066.1:0-7199 GCA_034669185.1 Hyphomicrobiales bacterium | reverse complement strand
CCTGAACGAAAGCCTGAGCTACTTCACCGACCGGCATTCGTCCGAATTCATGGCGCGGCTCAATGCCGGCGCGGTCGCGGCGACGCAAGCGCTCAACCTGATCATCACCGCCGCGGGTCGCGATTTCTTCACGCTGGTCGGGCTCATCGTGGTGATGATCGTGCAGGATCCGCTCTTGTTCTTCGTCACGCTCATCGTGTTTCCGCCCGCGATGTTGTTTCTGCGCAGCATGATCCGCCGCATCCGCCACATCTCGCACGCGCAGTTCACCGGCGGCGCGCGCACGCTCGAGACCTTGCAGGAGACGCTACAGGGCTTGCGCACCGTAAAAGCGTTCACCCTCGAGGATCCGTTGCGCCAGCGTTTCGATGCGAACGTTGCCGAAGTCGAGAAGGAAGCCAACAAGTGGGCGCGCGTCGCCAACCGCACCGGTCCGCTGATGGAAACGCTCGGCGGCGTCGCCGTCGCACTGGCCGTCGTCTATGGCGGCTATCGCGTGGTCTACTGGGGCACGACGCCGGGCGAGTTCTTCTCGTTCCTGACCGCGTTCCTGCTGGCCAATGAGCCGGCCAAGCGATTGGCGCGGCTCAACATCGACCTCAACAGCATGTTGGTCGGTGTGCGCGTGCTGCTCGAGGTGATCGACAGTCCGCCAAGCGAACCGGTGGACGATCACAAACCCCCGCTCAAGGTCGGTCCCGCCCGGGTCGAATTCGCCAATGTCGGCTTCGCTTACCGCCCCGACGAGCCGGTGCTGCGCGGCATGTCGTTTACCGCCGAGCCCGGCAAGGTCACGGCACTGGTCGGCCCTTCCGGCGGCGGAAAGTCGACGGTGCTCAATCTCATCCTGAGGCTATACGAGGTCGGCAGCGGTGCGATCGTCATCGACGGGCAGGATATCGCGGGCATTTCGCGCCGCTCGTTGCGCCGGCAGACCGCCTATGTGGGACAGGACGTGTTCCTGTTCCGGGGCTCCATCCGCGAGAACATCGGCTACGGCAAGCCAGACGCGAGCGAAGCCGAAATCGTTGCCGCCGCGAGAGCCGCGCATGCCCACGACTTCATCATGGATTTCCCGCGCGGTTACGACACGCCGGTCGGCGAGCATGGGCTGCAGCTCTCGGGGGGCCAGCGCCAGCGCGTCGCGATCGCGCGCGCGCTGATCAAGAACGCGCCGATCATCCTGCTCGACGAGGCGACCGCCTCGCTCGACTCCGAATCAGAGCATCACGTGCAGGCGGCGATCGCGGAACTGTGCAAGGGACGTACGACGCTGGTGATCGCGCATCGGCTTTCGACCATCACGCATGCCGACCGCATCCTCGTGGTGGAGGCCGGTACCGTGGCCGAAAGCGGCCGGCACGACGAGTTGCTGCGGCGGAGCGGACGTTACGCGGCGTTCTACCGGCTGCAGCTTCGCAGCCAGGAACAGGAGCCGGCGGCGTAGAGAGTGTTTGAGATCGAATCCATCGTTGCGACGGGCGCGCTTTACCTCTCCCATCGGGAGAGGTCGGATCGCGAAGCGGTCCGGGTGAGGGATTACGGACTATCGAGGGAGCGATGCCCCCTCACCCCACCCCTCTCCGCAACGGGAGAGGGAGCAGACCGCCCATGTGGCACTGTTACGACTTCAAACAAACGCGCTCTGGGCCGCTCAACTAAGCGAATACCGACGCGACAAGCGCGACCGCGACGACGGCGAAGACCGCGTATTTGAGCGCATAATACGCGTGATAGTTCTGCTTCTTCATGCGCTGGCCGGCCTCACGCGCATGATTGATGTAGCTGAACGCGCGATTGATGACGCCGACCTTCTCGCCCTCTTCGTTCTGTGTCGACGAGGCCTTGACGATGTGCTTGCTGACCCAGCGGTTGATCGCAGTCATGAAGCCGAACTTCATCGGCCGCTCGATGTCGCAGAACAGGATGATGCGATTCACGTCCGTGCGGTTTTCGGCGGTGTGGATGTAAGTCTCGTCGAACATGATGGCTTCGCCGTCGCGCCACACGCACTTCTCGCCATCGACGATGATGAAGCAGTCCTCGGAATTGGGCGTGACCAGCCCGAGGTGATAACGCAGCGACCCGGCGAACGGATCGCGATGCGCGCCGAGCTTGGCGCCCGGCGGCAGCATCGCGAACATCGCGCCGTGTACGTTCGGAATCGCGCTGACGAGCTCGACGGTCTTCGGACAGAGCTTGCGCGCCGACGGAAGCGCGTCCTCGTACCATTTCAGATAAAAGCGCTTCCACCCGCTCTTGAAGAACGAATAGAAACCCCAGTCGTCATTGTTCGCCGCCGCCTTGATGCGCCCCTCGTCGAACAGGCTCAGCGCTTCGTCGCGGATGGTCTGCCAGTTGTCACGCAGCGGCTTGAGCTCGGGAAACGACTCGACCGCGATCACCGGTTTGTTCGGGATCGACTGGAACAGGTACATCAGCACGTTATAGGGCGCGAGCCAGGTGGAGTGATCGGCGAGCTGGCGGCCGAGGCGCAGCTTCATCTTGCCGCGGAAATGCACATAAGCGGCGGATGCCGCGTAGAGATAGAGAATGACGAATTGCGGAGCGAACAGACGCGCAACCATGCAAAGTCCCCGGACTTCCCGCACCGGCCGCAACCGGATTTGCGGCTCCGTTATAGACATTCTGCGCGGCTTGGCAAAAGCATGGTTGCGGGGCGGAAACGCCCTGTTCGGGCGCCACCCGGCGTGCTAGCGATCCGCCGCCCATTCTGGGGCGTTCCCTTCCCGGTTCCTGATGGAAAATCGATGTCCGCCAAATATGTGATTCCCCCGCCGCCGCAGGCCGCGCTGGCGGTCGCCGGCAGTTCCGACCTGTTCCCGGTGCGCCGCATCTGGTGTGTCGGCCGCAATTACCTCGAACACATCAAGGAGATGGGCCAGGACGAGCGCGAGCCTCCATTCTTCTTCGCCAAGCCCGCCGACGCGATCGTGCATGACGGCGGCACCGTGCCCTACCCGCCCCTGACCAAGGATCTGCACCACGAGGTCGAGATGGTGGTGGCGCTGAAAAGCGGCGGCCGCAACATCCCAAAGGACAGGGCGCTCGACTGCGTGTGGGGCTACGGCGTCGGCATCGACCTGACGCGGCGCGACCTGCAGATCGCCTCGCGCAACATCAAGCGCCCTTGGGAGATCGGCAAGGCCTTCGACGGCTCCGCGCCGTGCGGGCCGTTGCAGCCCGCCGCGAAGATCGGGCACCCCAGCAAGGGCCGCATCTGGCTCAAGGTGAACGGCGAAGTGAAGCAGGACGGCGATCTCGCGCAGATGATCTGGAACGTGCCGGAGATCATCTGGAAGCTGTCCGAGATGGTCGCGCTCGAGGCGGGCGACATCATCATGACCGGCACCCCCGCGGGCGTCAGCGCGCTCCAGCCGGGCCACAAGCTCGAGTGCGAGGTGGAAGGCGTCGGCAAGGTGAGCGTGACGATCGGACCCAAGGCGTAGCTCTCTCCCCATCCCTCCCCGCTTGCGGGGAGGGTCGACGCACGAAGTGCGTCGGCGTGGGGCTTCTCACGTATCGCGACCCCACCCGGCGCGCTTACGCGCGCCACCCTCCCCCTTCGGGGGAGGGATTTACACCACCGCCGTCATGCCGCCGTCGACAAACAGCACGTGCCCGTTGACATAGGACGAGGCGTCGGACGCCAGGAAGATCGCCGCGCCCTGCAGTTCGTCGAGCCGGCCCCAACGGCCGGCCGGCGTGCGCGCGCAGACCCAGGCGGAGAATTTCTCGTCGTTCATCAGCGCGACGTTGAGCTCGGTCGCGAAGTAACCGGGCGCGATGCCGTTCGCCGTGATGCCGTGCTTGGCGAACTCCGAGCACATCGATTTCGTCAGCATCTTCACGGCGCCCTTGCTGGCGACGTAAGGCGCGATCGTCGGCCGCCCGAGCTCCGACATCACCGAGCAGATGTTGACGATCTTGCCGCGCTTGCGCGGGATCATGCGCCGCGCGACCGACTGCGTGACGAAAAACACCGAGTCGAGGTTGGTCGCGATGATCTGACGCCAGTCGGCTTCGGGAATCTCCGTGAACGGGAAGCGCCTGGTCATGCCGGCGTTGTTGACCACGACATCGATCGGACCGATCTCTTTCTCGATGCGCGCCACCGCGGCCTCGACGGCGGCGCTGTTCGTCACATCGAACGGCATGGCGGTCGCGCTGCTTCCGAGCGCTTTGACCGCCGCGTCTACGGCGCTCGCGTCGCGCCCGTTGATGACGACCCGCGCACCCGCCCCCAGATAGGCTTCCGCGATGGCGCGGCCGATGCCGCGGCTCGAACCGGTGACGAGCGCAAGCCGGCCGGTGAGATCGAACAGTTTGTGCATGGGATATCCTTGGGTGGGTCGACGGCAGCGACTATAGGATGTCACAGGCCTGAATGAACCCCGGAGGATGACGATGCGCGCAGCGGTTCTCCATGCGCCCAAGGACCTTCGCATCGAGGAGGTCGCGGCCGCGCCGCTCGGGCCGCGCGATGTCGAGGTGCGCGTCGAGGCGGGCGGAATCTGCGGCTCCGACCTGCATTACTATTTCGACGGCGGGTTCGGCACGGTGCGGCTGCGCGAGCCGATGATCCTCGGCCACGAGATCGCCGGCACGGTGGTGCGGGTCGGTTCTGACGTCGGAGGCGTGAAGGCGGGCGAGCGCGTCGCCGTCAATCCGAGCCGGCCGTGCGGCACGTGCCGCTACTGCGGCGAGGGCAAGCAGCAGCACTGCCTCGACATGCGCTTCTACGGCAGCGCGATGCGCTTTCCGCACGTGCAGGGCGGCTTCCGCGAGCTGCTGGTCTGCGACCAGGCGCAGGCCGTCGCCGTGGCGCCCACGATGTCGGCCGCGCAGGCGGCCTTCGCCGAGCCGTTCGCCGTGTGCCTGCATGCGGTGAACCGCGCCGGCCCGCTCCTCGGCAAGCGCGTGCTGGTCACCGGCGCCGGCCCGATCGGCGCGCTCACGGTGATCGCGGCGCGGCGCGCGGGTGCTCTGGAGATCGTCGCGACGGATGTGGCGGATGCCCCGCTCGCGGCCGCGAAACGTGTCGGCGCCGACGCGACCGTCAATGTCTCGGAGAAGGACGCGCTCGCCCGCCACGAGGCCGACAAAGGCACTTTCGACGTGATGTTCGAGGCGTCCGGCAATGCGCGCGCGCTTGCCGGCGGCCTCGCGGCCGTGCGCCCGCAAGGCGTCATCGTGCAGATCGGCATCGCCGGGGCCGAGATGAGCCTGCCGATGAATGTCGTGGTCGCCAAGGAGATCGAGCTGCGCGGCACGTTCCGCTTCCACGCCGAATTCGCGCTCGCCGTCGCGCTGATCGGCGGAGGCCTCGTCGACGTCATGCCGCTATTGACCGAAACGATCCCGCTCAGCGATGCCCGGGACGCGTTCGCGCTCGCGGCAGACCGTTCGCGCGCGATGAAAGTGCAGCTGGCGTTCGGGTAATTGATAAAATTGCCGGTTTTCCCGCAATCACGCGGAAACCAGCGCGCCATGCGGCTTTCTTGTCCTGACGGCTCCTTAACCGGCGCTCTGATAAGGCTGCCGCGAACGGGTGTGAGAGTGCGTGATGAGTGTATCGAGTATCGCTATCGCGGCGTTCGGATCGGCGGGGATCGCAACGCCGCCCGTGAACGATGTCGCCAATGCCAAGCCTGACGACAAGCCAACCGACGCTTCGTCTGCCGAGCAAGTTGCTCAGGCCGCAAAGCCGGCCGGGACCGGCCAGCTCGTCGACAAAACCGCCTGACTACATCACCGCGCCGATCTGCCACGGCACGAACTCGGCATCGCCATAGCCGAGGTCTTCCGACTTCGTATGCGCGCCTGATGCGACATCGAGAACCTTGCGGAAAATCTCCTCGCCCTTGGCGGCCACGCTCACACCGTCGAGGATATCGCCGCAGTTGATATCCATGTCGTCGATCATGCTCGCGTAGACCTGAGAGTTGGTCGCGAGCTTCACCGACGGCGTCGGCTTGCAGCCGAAAGCCGAGCCGCGTCCGGTCGTGAAGCACATCACGTTGGCGCCGCCCGCGACCTGGCCGGTCGCGCCCACCGGGTCATACCCTGGCGTGTCCATGAACACGAAGCCCTTCTCCTTGACGGGCTCGGCGTATTCATAGACCGCGCGCATGGTCGTGGTGCCGCCTTTCGCAGCCGCGCCGAGCGACTTCTCCAGGATGGTCGTAAGCCCGCCCGCCTTGTTGCCGGGCGACGGATTGTTGTTCATCTCGCCGCCGTTGCGCTCGCAATAGGCTTCCCACCACTTGATGCGCTCGACCAGCTTCTCGCCGACCGCGCGGTTGACGGCGCGGCGCGTCAGCAGATGCTCGGCACCGTAGATTTCCGGCGTCTCGGAGAGGATCGCGGTGCCGCCGTGCCGCACCAGTTCGTCGACGGCGGCTCCCAAAGCCGGGTTTGCCGTGATGCCCGAATAGCCGTCTGAGCCGCCGCATTGCAGCGCCAGCGTGATCTCGGACGCCGGCCGCGTCTCGCGTTTCGACCGTGCCGCGATCGGGATCATCGCCTTGATGCGTTCGACTCCCTCGGCGACTGTTTTTTTCGTGCCGCCGGTTGCCTGGATCGTCATGGTCTGGAAGTGATCGCCCTCGACCAGCCCGTATTCCTCCTTCATGCGGTCGATCTGGAACACCTCGCAGCCGAGCCCGACCATCAGTGCGCCGCCGAGGTTGGCATGCGTCGCATAGCCCCATTGGGTCCGCCGCAGCACGTCGAAGCCCTCGCCATAGGCGGCAAGCCCGCAGCCGGTGCCGTGCACGAACGCCACCACGCCGTCAATCTCCGGGTGGTCCGCCAGCACGCCGGAGCGCTCCACCTCGCGCGCGATGAAGCGCGCCGCCGACGCCGAGCAGTTCACCGAGGTGAGGATGCCGATGTAGTTGCGCGTCCCGGTCTTGGCCCCGGGCCGCACATAGCCCTCGAAGGTCTCGCGCAGTTCGGGCGGTAGCACCTCGTCGTTCTTTGCGCCTTCGGCAAACTGATAGTCGCGCGCGAAATCATGCATCTCGACATTCTGCGTATGCACCCAGTCGCCCGGCGCGATTGTCTGCGTCGCAAAACCGATGATCTGGTCGTATTTGCGCACCGGCTCGCCTTTCGCGATCGGCGCAATCGCCATCTTGTGTCCGCGCATCACGCGCGCGCGCGCCGTGACGCCG
>JAXDNZ010000065.1:0-4682 GCA_034669185.1 Hyphomicrobiales bacterium | reverse complement strand
GCGCGTGCCGGTCGACCGCTGGTTCGCCGCGCATGTGGCGCCGCTTGGCGGTCCGCCGAACCGCCTGATGATCGTGCTGCACGATCTCACACCGTTGCGCCGCACCGAGGAAATGCGCGTCGATTTCGTCGCCAATGCGAGTCACGAACTGCGCACACCGCTGGCGGCACTCTCCGGCTTCATCGATACCTTGCGCGGGTCGGCGCGCGATGATGCCGCCGCGCGGGAGCGCTTCCTCGCCATCATGAAGAGTCAGGCGACCCGGATGGCGCGCTTGATCGACGATCTGCTCTCGCTCTCGCGTATCGAGCTGACCGAGCACATGCATCCGGACAAGCCGGTCGATCTCGTGCCGATCGTGCGGCAGGTGACAGACGGCCTGCAAACGCTCGCCGTCGAGCGCAACGTCGAGGTCGAGCTTGGCGCGCCCGACGCGCCGATGATCGTACTCGGCGACCGCGACGAACTCACGCGCGTGTTCGAGAACCTGGTCGAGAACGCGCTCAAATACGGCGCCTCGGGCAAGCGCGTGAGCGTCAGCTTCGCGAGCGCCAAGAGCGCGGCCGGCACCGAGGCGCTGGTCGCGGTGCGCGACTACGGGCCCGGTATTGCGGCCGAGCACCTGCCGCGGCTCACCGAGCGCTTCTATCGCGTCGACGTGACCCAAAGCCGGGCCGAGGGAGGCACCGGGCTGGGGCTTTCGCTGGTCAAGCACATCCTCAATCGCCATCGCGGCCGAATCGTCATCGAGAGCGAGGCGGGCAAGGGGGCGACGTTTACCGCCCGGCTTCCGCTTGTCCCCGGCGAGGCCGGCTGATTTCAATTAAATACTAGCAGATTCAGGGACTTGAACTGTCATGACTGCGTCATTGGGACGTCATAGAACGATGACATGTGGCGCCTAACGCTGCTCTCGGCCGCGGGCAGGACAAACAAGGATCAACGCCCCTCGTCTGCCGGCCAAACGAGTCGAGACACACGGTGAACAGCAAACGGATCGTGCGGTTCGGGCGGCTGCGCCCGGGCGATGCGGCATCCATCCTCCAAGAAGGAGAAATCCTGTGAGACACTCCATCGCGGCGGCAAGCCTGGCGGTCGCCGTCGTCGTTGCGCCGGCGAGCGCTGCCGACATCTCGGGTGCCGGCGCGACCTTCCCATATCCGATCTACGCCAAGTGGGCCGACACCTATAAGCGCGATACCGGCATCGGCCTGAACTATCAGTCGATCGGGTCTGGCGGCGGCATCAAGCAGATCAAGGCCAAGACCGTCGCGTTCGGCGCGACGGATGCGCCGCTCTCCGGTAAGGAGCTCGACGATAGCGGGCTGGTGCAGTTCCCGATGGTCATGGGGGGCATCGTGCCGGTCGTGAACCTCGAAGGCGTAAAGCCGGGCGAGATCGTCCTCGACGGCCAAGTGCTTGCGAAGATCTTCCTCGGCGAGATCAAGAGCTGGGACGACGCCGCGATCGGCAAGCTCAATGCCGGCGTGAAGCTGCCGAAGCAGGCGATCGCGATCGTGCATCGATCGGACGGCTCGGGCACGACCTTCAACTTCGCCTACTACCTCAGCGACGTCAGCGCGGACTGGAAGTCCAAGGTCGGCGTAAACACGGCGCTCGAATGGCCGGCCGGCATCGGCGCGAAGGGCAACGAAGGCGTGGCCAACAACGTCGCCAACACCAAGGGCTCCATCGGCTATGTCGAATACGCGTATGCCAAGCAGAACAAGCTGACCTTCACCAAGATGATCAACAAGGCGGGCAAGACCGTCGCGCCAACCGCGGAGGCGTTCCAGGCCGCCGCCGCCAATGCGAACTGGAAATCGCAGCCCGGT
Source organism: Hyphomicrobiales bacterium (assembly GCA_034669185.1). Taxonomy (GTDB): domain Bacteria; phylum Pseudomonadota; class Alphaproteobacteria; order Rhizobiales; family Xanthobacteraceae; genus PALSA-894. The sequence continues at coordinate 2,847 of JAXDNZ010000065.1, read as the reverse complement.
TACGGCGTCATCCTCGCCAACCAACCCGGCGACGCTTCCTGGCCGATGACTGCCGCAACCTGGATCCTGATCCACAAGAAGCCGCAGGATGTCGCCACCGCCACCGAGGCGCTCAAGTTCTTCGCCTGGGCCTACGCCAAGGGCGGCAACGCGGCCGAGAACCTCGACTACGTGCCGATGCCCGCCAACGTGGTGAAGGACATCGAGTCGACCTGGGCATCCGAGATCAAGGATGCCAACGGCAAGCCGCTCTACAGCGTGACGAACTGAACCAGTTGGACGGGGAAGGCCGGCCGGCGCGCGATCAGCAAAAGTGAGTACGGGTTTTCGTCCGATCGCGCGGTCCCTCGGCAGCGCCTTTCCCTGTCCACGGGTTTCATGCAGTTGCGGCTTGTGTTTTCCGGACTGTGGGCCGCCTCATTGCACCTCCTGATGAGAGGAGAGGGATGGGCGAGCCGGAGGGGATGTTGTGGCGGACGTTGCACTGCGGCGCGGACACGCTGTGACCGGCGCTGCGCCATCGCGCTCGAAGGTGCTCGATCGCCTTCGGCTCGGCGATATCGCCTTCCGCAATCTGACGCGTGCGGCGGCGGTCATGGTCCTGGCGCTCCTCGGCGGCGTGATGATCTCGCTCGTTATCGGCGCCTGGCCGGCGCTGCAGGCTTTCGGCCTCAACTTCCTGATCGAAGAGCGCTGGAACCCGGTGACCGAGCGTTTCGGCGCGATCGCGCCGATCTACGGCACGATCGTCACCTCGTTCATCGCGATGTTCATCGCAGTCCCGGTCGGACTGATGATCGCGATGTTTCTGACCGAGTTGTGTCCGATGAAGCTGCGCCGGCCGATCGGCATCGCGATCGAGTTGCTCGCTGGCATTCCGAGCATCATCTACGGCATCTGGGGCTTGTTCGTGTTCGCGCCGTTCCTGCAGCAACATGTGCAGCCCGGCCTGATCAGGACGTTCGGCGAAATCCCGGTCCTTTCGACGCTCTTCGCCGGTCCGCCCTACGGCATCGGCATTCTGACTGCGGGCCTGACCCTTGCGATCATGGTGCTGCCTTTCATCACTTCGATCTCGCGCGACGTGTTCGAGGCCGTGCCCCCGATGCTCAAGGAGTCGGCCTACGGCCTTGGCTGCACCACCTGGGAGGTGGTGCGTTATGTCGTGCTTCCCTACACCCGCGTCGGTGTGATCGGCGGCGTGATGCTGGCGCTCGGACGCGCGCTCGGAGAGACCATGGCGGTCACGTTCGTCATCGGCAATGCGCACAGGATCTCCGGCTCGATCCTGGCGCCGGGCACCACCATTTCGGCGACCATCGCGAACGAGTTCACCGAAGCGGTCGGCGACCTCTACACCTCGTCGCTGATCGCCCTGGGCCTGATCCTGTTCGTCATCACATTCATCGTGCTCGCCTGCGCGCGCTACATGCTGCTGCGCATCGAGCGGCGGATCGGGTGAGGCGCATGATCCCGAAACGTGGCTACCGGTTTTCGGCAAAGATCATGCGCAAGGACAAAAGCGCATGAGCCGTCTGTATGCCCGCCGCCGCCGCCGCAACGCGATTACCATGACCCTGTCGGTCGGCGCGACCCTGTTCGGGCTCGGCTGGCTCGTGCTCATTCTCGGGGTACTGTTGTATGAGGGCTTGGGCGGCCTCTCGCTGAGAGTCTTCACCGAAAACACGCCGCCGCCCGGCGCCGACGGCGGATTGCTCAATCCGATCCTCGGCAGCCTCATGCTGACGACCCTCGCGGTCGCCATCGGCACGCCGCTGGGTATCCTGGCCGGGACCTACATGGCCGAGTACGGCCGCCACGATCGGCTCGCCAGCATCGTGCGATTCGTCAACGACATTCTGCTCAGCGCGCCGTCGATCGTGATTGGCCTGTTCATCTACGAGATCATGGTCGCGCCGGTGGGCCACTTCTCCGGCTGGGCCGGCGCGGTCGCGCTCGCCGTGATCGTGATCCCGGTCGTGGTGCGCACGACCGAAGACATGCTGCGCCTCGTGCCCGACACGTTGCGGGAAGCCGCCGCATCGATCGGCTTGCCGCGCTCGCTGATGATCACCCGCATCGCCTATCGCGCCGCCAGGGCCGGCATGATCACGGGCGTGCTGCTCGCGATCGCCCGCATCAGCGGCGAGACCGCACCGCTCCTCTTCACGACGCTCAACAATCAGTTCGGCAGCTACAATCTCAACGCCCCGATCGCGAGCCTTCCGATCGTGATCTTCCAGTTCGCACTCAGCCCGTATGCGGACTGGCAGAAGCTCGCTTGGACCGGCGCGCTGATCATCACCTTCACCGTGCTCGCGCTCAGCATTGGCGCGCGCGCGCTTTCCGCATCGGGAAGACAGTCATGAATGCCGCTGCCGTCAGCGTACCGGTCGTCACCCATGCGCCGGTCGACACTGCGGGACTGACCGCCAAGGTGACCATCAGCCACCTCGACTTCTACTATGGCGAGTCGAAAGCGCTGAAAGACATCAGCCTCGCGCTCCACGAAAACAAGGTCACGGCCTTCATCGGTCCCTCGGGCTGCGGCAAGTCCACGCTGTTGCGCGTGCTCAATCGCATGTACGATCTCTATCCGAACCAGCACGCCGAGGGCGAAGTTCTGTTCGACGGCGAGGATATCTTGTCGCCGAAGCTGGACGTGAATCTTCTGCGGGCGCGCATCGGCATGGTGTTTCAGAAGCCGACGCCCTTCCCGATGTCTATCTACGAGAATGTTGCGTTCGGCATCAGGCTGTACGAGCGGCTGCCCAAGTCCGAAGTCGACGGACGTGTCGAGCATGCGCTCAAGCGTGCGGCACTGTGGAACGAGGTCAAGGACAAGCT
>JAXDNZ010000064.1:0-2519 GCA_034669185.1 Hyphomicrobiales bacterium | reverse complement strand
TACATGTGCGCCGTCACGGCGCCGATCACGGCGTCGCCCATATTCGGCAGCAGGTCGTCATCGGTGACGTCGCCGGGGCCGATCAACTTGATGCCGGCCTTGTCGAGCCCGCGCTCGATGAACTGCTTGACGAAGGTGACGCCCTGTCCGGTGGGCACGAAGATGAACTGCGCATCGGGCTTCGCATCGGCGGCGCGCTGCAGGAACGGCGCGATGTACGGGTTCGCGAGCGGCACGCGGATCGCGGCGGTGATCTCCCCGCCGCCGGCCGTGAAGGCATTGACGAACGCGGTCTCGACAAGGCCGGCATCAAGTTGATCGGCCCCGGTGACGTCACCGACGACGACCTGCTGACCAATATGGGCGACGCGGTGCTCGGCGCGGTTACGGCACACAATTATTCGGCCGCCCATCCGTCCAAGATGAACAAGGACTACGTGGCGGCGTTCGAGAAAGCCAATGGGTTCCGCCCGAACTTCATTTCGGTCGGCGGCTATGACGGCATGCACCTCATCTACGAGGCGCTGAAGAAGACCAACGGCGACACCGACGGCGACAAGCTGATTGCCGCCATGAAGGGCATGAAGTGGGAGAGCCCGCGCGGGCCGATCTCGATCGATGCCGACACGCGCGACATCATCCAGAACATCTACATCCGCAAGGTCGAGAAAGTGAACGGCGCGCTCTATAACGTTGAGTTCGCGACTTTCGAGAACGTGAAGGACCCGGGCAAGGCCGCGAAGTAACGCTGCCGCCGCTTCCCCCTCCCAGACCCTCCCCCGACGGCGGGGGAGGGAACCGACCGAGCAAGCGGCCCCATGCTGACCATCCTGTTCGACGGTATCGCGTACGGCATGCTGCTGTTCGTGGTCGCGTGCGGGCTCGCGGTCACGCTCGGACTGATGAACTTCGTCAATCTCGCCCACGGCGCCTTCGCGATGGCGGGCGGCTACATCACGGTGATCCTCGTCAACTGGCTGGGACTGCCGTTCCTGGCATCGCTGCCGCTCGCCTTCCTCCTCACGGCCGTCGTCGGCGTCGCCTTCGAACGCACGCTCTATGTGCACGTCTATCCCAAGACCCATCTCGAGCAGGTGCTGTTCTCTATCGGCCTCGTGTTCATGTCGGTCGCCGCCGTCGACTATGTGATGGGCTCGCAACAACAATTCGTCCGGTTGCCGAGCTACCTGCAGGGGCAGATCAACGCGATGGGCGTCGGCATCGGCCGGTATCGCCTGCTCATCATCGTGATCTGCGGGCTGCTGACCATCGGGCTGCAGTTCGCGCTGGCGCGGACGCGCTTCGGCGCACGACTGCGTGCCGCGGTCGATGACGCCCGCGTCGCGCGCGGTCTCGGCATCAATGTCAACGGGGTTTTCGCCGTCACCTTCGCGGTCGGCTCGGGGCTCGCCGGCCTCGGCGGCGCGCTCGGCGCGGAAATCCTCGGCCTCGATCCGACCTTCCCGCTCAAATTCATGATCTACTTCCTGATCGTCGTCACCGTCGGCGGAACGTCGAGCATCACGGGGCCATTCGTCGCCTCACTGCTGCTCGGCATCGGCGACGTGGCCGGCAAATACTACGCGCCGCAGTTCGGCGCCTTCATCATCTACATCATCATGATCGTGGTGCTGATCTGGCGGCCGCAAGGCCTGTTCTCGCGCGCGGTTGCGAAGTAGGCCATGGAGCAGCGCGCCCCCTCCCCGCCGCTCACGCGACAAGCCTCCGCCATCCTGACTGCGCACGCGCGCTGGAAGGTGCTGGAGATCGTCTTCTGGCTCGTCGCCCTGGCGTCGATCTTCCTGCTGCCGAGCAAGCACCTGATCCTCACCGAGATCGCGATCCTCGGGCTGTTTGCGCTCTCGCTCGACCTCCTGCTCGGCTATGCCGGGATCGTGTCGCTCGGGCACGCGGCGTTCTTCGGCTTCGGTGCGTACGTTGCCGGCATCCTCGCGAAATACGGGATCATCAAGGAACCGGTGCTGGCGATGATCGCCTCGGGGATCGCCGCGATGGTTCTTGGCTTCGTCACCAGCTTTCTGGTGCTGCGCGGCTCGGATTTGACGCGCCTGATGGTGACGCTCGGTGTTGCGCTGGTGCTGCGCGAGATCGCGAACCGGCTCGACATCACCGGCGGCGCCGACGGCTTGCAGGGCATCGTGATGGAGCCGGTGCTCGGACATTTCGCGTTCGATATTTTCGGCAAGACCGCATACGTCTACAGCCTCATCGTCCTGTTCGTGGTGTTCGTAATCGTGCGCCGCATCGTGCACTCGCCCTTCGGCCTGTCGTTGCGGTCCGTGAGGGGCAACCCGCTGCGCGCTTCCGCGATCGGCATCCATGTCAACGGGCGGCTCGTCGCCGTCTATACGATTGCCGCCGGTATTGCGGGTATCGCGGGCGCGCTGCTGACCCAGGCGACGCAATTTGCCTCGCTGTCGGTGCTCGACTTCGAACGCTCCGCCGATGTGCTGCTGATCCTCATCATCGGCGGCACGGGCTATCTTTATGGCGGCCTG
>JAXDNZ010000063.1:0-3234 GCA_034669185.1 Hyphomicrobiales bacterium | reverse complement strand
CGTGTCCTGCGGCACCGCAACATGTTTCCTTCTTCGGCCGCGCCGTCATGTCTGCTATATTTGGATCAGCGCAACAGCGAGGGAGGCCTTAGGTGGACCTTACCTTGAGGCTGAACGCGCTGGCGGTGTGCGCCGCCTTCGCATTCGTCGGCGCAATCCTGCTCGGCGCGTTCTGAGGTCAAGTCAGTCCAACGAAAAGCCAACCGCCAAGGCCGTCGCGTAAACTGACGGCGAATTTCTAGGACACCGGGACGGCACCGCCTTCCCGGTGTCCGGCGTTTTGAGGGGAGCGGCCGCTACGAAAACTACTCGGCCGCCTCGCGCGCAGCGCTGAGCGGATCGTAGTTGAGCACCGGCGCGAGCCAGCGCTCGGCTTCTTGCAGCGACCAGCCCTTGCGCACGGCGTAATCCTCGACCTGGTCGCGCTCGACCTTGCCGACGCCGAAGTAGTGCGCCTCGGGGTGGCTGAAATAGAGCCCGGATACCGAGGCGCCCGGCCACATCGCGAAGCTTTCGGTGAGGGACACGCCGATGCGTTCGCCCTCGATCAGCCGGAACAGGGTCGCCTTTTCGGTGTGATCGGGCTGCGCCGGATAGCCGGGCGCCGGACGGATGCCGCGATATTTCTCCTCAACCAGTTCGCGGGTCGAGAACGTCTCATCCGCCGCGTAGGCCCAGAACTCCTTGCGCACACGCTGATGCAGCCGCTCGGCGAAAGCCTCGGCCAGGCGATCGGCCAGCGCCTTCACCATGATGGACGAGTAGTCGTCATTCGCGTGCTTGAAGCGATCCGCGATCACGTCTTCGCCGATCCCGGCGGTGACGACGAATGCGCCGATATAGTCCGGCTTGTTGGTGTCCTTCGGCGCGACGAAATCCGCGAGCGCCACGTTGGCGCGGCCCTCGCGACGCGCCAGCTGCTGGCGGATCGTGTGCAGCATGTGCGCCGGCTCGCCGCGCGCATCGTCGGCATAGACCGCGATGTCGTCGCCGACCGCGTTCGCGGGCCAGAACCCAACGATGCCGGCGGCACGGAACCACTTCTCGTCGACGATCTTGCGCAACATCGCCTGCGCGTCGTCATAGAGCGACCGCGCGGCCTCGCCGAACCTGTCGTCGTCGAGGATGGCCGGGAATTTTCCGGTGAGCTCCCAGGTCGAGAAGAACGGCGACCAGTCGATGTAATCGATCAGCTCGGCGATGGGATAGTCCGCGAGCACGCGCGTACCGAGGAAGCTCGGCCGCGGCGGCACGTAGTTTGCCCAGTCGAGCTTGAGCGCATTCTTGCGCGCATCTTTCAGCGACAGGCGCCGCTTGTTCTCCTCGCCGCGCGCATGCGCAGCCGCGATCTTGGCGTATTCCTCGCGCACTTCGCCGACATAGGCGCCGCGCAACTGATGCGACATCAGCTGCGAGACGACTCCGACCGCGCGGCTCGCGTCGGTCACGTACACGGTCTGTCCGCGCCGGTAGTTCGGATGGATCTTCACCGCCGTGTGCACGCGGCTCGTCGTCGCGCCGCCGATCAGCAGCGGCAGCGCGAAGCCTTCGCGCTCCATCTCGGCCGCGACATGGCACATCTCGTCGAGCGACGGCGTGATCAGTCCCGACAGGCCGACGATGTCGGCCTTCTCGGCGATCGCAGTCGCGAGGATTTTCGCGGCCGGCACCATCACGCCGAGGTCGATCACCTCGTAATTGTTGCACTGGAGCACGACACCGACGATGTTCTTGCCGATGTCGTGCACGTCGCCTTTCACGGTCGCCATCACGACCTTGCCGGCGGATTTCTGCGCGGTGTCGCCGCTCGCCTTCTTCTCTTCTTCCATGTAGGGCAGGAGATAGGCGACCGCCTGCTTCATCACGCGCGCGGACTTGACCACCTGCGGCAGGAACATCTTGCCCGAGCCGAACAGGTCGCCCACCACGTTCATGCCGGCCATCAGCGGGCCTTCGATCACGTCGAGCGCCCGCGTCGAGCGCTTGCGTGCTTCCTCGGTGTCGTCGGCGATGAAATCCGTGATGCCGTGGACCAGCGCATGGGAGAGGCGCTTGTCGACCGGCCACTCGCGCCAGGCGAGATCGACCTCTTTCGCCTCCTTGCCCTTGCCGGCGAAGCGCTGTGCGATCGCGAGCAGCCGTTCGGACGCATCCTCGCGCCGGTTGAGCACGACATCCTCGCAGGCCTCGCGCAGCTCCGGATCGAGATCGTCATAGACCGCCATCTGGCCGGCATTGACGATGCCCATATCCATGCCGGCGTGGATCGCGTGATAGAGAAACACCGAATGCATCGCCTCGCGCACCGCCTCATTGCCGCGGAACGCGAACGAGAGATTGGAGACGCCCCCGGAGATGTGGGCATGCGGCAGGTGCTGCCGGATCCAGCGCGCGGCTTCTATGAACGCAACGCCGTAGCCGTTGTGCTCCTCGATCCCCGTCGCGATCGCGAAGATGTTCGGGTCGAAGATGATGTCCTCCGGCGGAAAGCCGACCTGATTGACCAGAATGTCGTAGGCGCGCTTGCAGATCGCGGTCTTGCGCTCGAACGTGTCGGCCTGACCCTTCTCGTCGAATGCCATGACGACGACCGCGGCGCCGTGGCGGCGCACGATCTTGGCATGCTTGATGAACTCGGCCTCACCCTCCTTCATCGAGATCGAGTTCACCACGGCCTTGCCTTGCACACACTTGAGGCCGGCCTCGATGATCCTGAACTTCGATGAATCGATCATCACCGGCACGCGCGAGATGTCCGGCTCGCTGGCGACGAGATTGAGGAACGTCACCATCGCGTTCTCGGACTCGAGCAGGCCCTCGTCCATGTTCACATCGATGATCTGCGCGCCGTTCTCGACCTGGTCGCGCGCGACTGCGAGCGCGGCCGTGTAATCGCCCGACGTGACGAGCTTGCGAAACTTGGCCGAGCCGGTGACGTTGGTGCGCTCGCCGACGTTCACGAACGGGATCTCGGGCGTGAGCGTGAACGGCTCGAGGCCGGAGAGGCGCAGCAGCGGCGCCACCTGCGGAATCGGGCGCGGCGGCTTGTCGCGCACGGCCTCGGCGATCGCGCGGATATGATCCGGCGTCGTGCCACAGCAGCCGCCGACGATGTTGACCAGCCCCGCGCTGGCGAACTCCTCGAGCAGGGAGGCCATGAATTCCGGGCTCTCGTCGTAAAGCCCGAACTCGTTCGGCAGGCCGGCATTCGGATAGGCGCACACCAGCGTGCCC
>JAXDNZ010000062.1:0-3052 GCA_034669185.1 Hyphomicrobiales bacterium | reverse complement strand
GACGCCGACAACACGTCCCAACCGCCCTGCTCCAACGGCCGGTCCATTCCGTCCCACATCAGCTTGGTGGCGCCTTTGCGGCCGGCATGGCCAAGCTGCAGGCCGATCTTGGCCGCGGAATTGGCATGGACGAAATCGACGATGCGCCGCCACGCCGCCTGCTGCTCGTCGTTCCACAACCCGGCGCAGCCCGGCGTGATGCGGGCGTCGCGCCCGACGCAGGTCATCTCGGTGAAAATCAGCCCGGCGCCGCCGATGGCGCGCGAGCCGTAATGCACGAAATGAAAATCGCCGGGCACACCCTCTTGTGCCGAGTACATGCACATCGGCGACACCACCGCGCGATTGGCCAGCGTCATGTCGCGCAGCCGCAGCGGCTGGAACATCGGCGCCAAAGGGTTTTCGACATCGACATCGAACCCTTTGGCGCGGACCTGCCGCGCGAACGCCCTGTCGGCTTCGGCAACGAAATCCGGCGCGCGCAGCGTGAGGTTGTCATAGGTGATCGCTTTGGCCCGGGTCATGACGCCGAACGCGAACTGCACGGGATCGAACTCCCAGAAGCGGTCGACATGCTCGAACCACACCAGCGATATGTCGGCGGCATGCTGGGTCTTCTCGACTTCCTCGCGGCGGCCGTGTTCGTAGAGTTGCAAGGCGGCATCAACCGTCGGCGCCGAACGCATCGCGTCGGCCAGCGCAATGGCGTCTTCCATCGCAAGCTTGGTGCCGGAGCCGATCGAGAAATGCGCCGTCGCCTTGGCGTCGCCGAGCAGCACCATGTTGTCCTTGACCCAGCGCTTGCTGCGGATCATCGGGAAATTGCGCCACATCGAACGGTTGGTCAGCAGCGGATAGCTGCCGAGGAACCAGCCGAAAATCTCGTGCATCCGATCGGCGGATTGCTGTTCGCCCAAGCCTTCGAGGCCGGCGCGCTTGAAGGTTGCGGGATCGGTCTCGAAAATCCAGGTCGAACGGCCGACTTCGTATTGGTAGGCGTGCGCGATGAACGGGCCCCACTCGGTTTCCTGGAAGATGAAGGTGAAGGCGTCGAGCGGTTTCGTGGAGCCCATCCAGGCGAATTTGTTGGAGCGCAAATCGACTTCGGGCTCGAAGTGATCGGCAAATCGCTCGCGAAAACGGCTGTTGATGCCGTCGGCCAGCACCACCAGATCGGCGTCGGCAAGGCCGCCGATCTCGTCGATGTCGGCTTCGAACATCAGGGTGACGCCGAGTTCGCGCGCCCGCTCCTGCAGGATCGTCAGCAGCATGCGCCGCGAGCAGCCGCAAAAGCCGTTACCGCCGACGCGATGCACCGTGCCGCGGAAGTGCACGGCGATGTCGTCCCAGTAAGCGAATTCCTGGGTGATGCGGCGATAACTCGGCGGATCGTATTTCTCGAAATTGTCGAGCGTGGCGTCGGAGAACACCACGCCGAAGCCGAACGTGTCGTCGGCGCGGTTGCGCTCATAGACGGTAATGTCGGCCTGCGGCCGCTGCTTCTTGAGCAGGATCGCCGCATAAAGGCCGGCCGGCCCGCCGCCGATGATCGCGATCTTCATGGCCGCCTCCAGGGCAATGCGCCGGGATGTTGGATTACTTTAAACCTAAAGCATTTCGTCGGCAAGCGGCTGCGTGAGATTTTCTCGTCATTGCGAGGAGCGCAGCGACGAAGCAATCCGGTCTTTGTTGCCCACTGGATTGCTTCGCTGCGCTTGCAATGACGGCAATTTACTCAACTACCTAGTTGCCCTGAAACGCCGGCTTCACCTTCTTCGAAAATGCCTCGAACGCCCGGGCAAAATCCTCCGTGGTCATGCACAGCGCCTGGGCGATCGCCTCGGCCTCGATCGCTTCCTCCACCGACATCGCCCATTCCATGGCAAGCATGCGCTTGGTCATGGTGTTGGCGAAAGTCGGGCCTTCCGAAATCTGTTTGGCGAGATTCTGCGCCTGCGACAGCACGTGCTCGGGGGCGACGACACGGCTGAAGAAGCCCCAGCGCTCGCCTTCTTCGGCCGTCATGAAACGGCCGGTATAGAGCAGTTCGGAAGCGCGGGATTGGCCGATGATGCGCGGCAGGATCGCGCAGGCCCCCATGTCGCAGCCGGCGAGGCCCACCTTGTTGAACAGGAACGCCACCTTGGCGCCCACGGCGGCCAGCCTGATATCGGACGCCATCGCGATGATCGCGCCGGCCCCGGCGCAGATGCCATCGACCGCGGCGACAATCGGTTGCGGGCAGGCCCGCATCGCCTTGACGAGATCGCCGGTCATGCGCGTGAACGCGGTGAGGCCCTTGGTGTCCATCTGCACCAGTGGACCGATGATCTCGAACACGTCGCCGCCGGATGAGAAATTGCCGCCGGCGCCGCCGACCACGAAGGTCTTCACCCCGTCGTCAAAAGCACAGGCGCGGAAGAAATCCGTCAGCTCGCGGTAGCTCTCAAACGTCAGCGGATTTTTCCGCTCCGGGCGATTCAGGGTCACGGTGGCGACGCCGTCGACCACCGCGAGTAGAAAATGTTTTGGCGAATAGTCCACCAGCGGCAGCGTGACGGGATTGGCGGGCCTGCTCATGGGATCTCCTATTCTCAAATCTCTCCGCCGGCCACCGCGATGGCCTGGCCGGTGATCGCGCTCGCGCCGTCGCCGCACAGCCACAGCACCGTGTCGGCGACCTCCGCCGGCCTCACTAGCCGCCCCTGCGGATTGTGCCTGGCAAGTTCGGCAAGCGCCTCGTCGCGGCTGCGCCCGGTCTTGCGCATGATGTTGTCGATGCTGCCGGTCAACAAATCCGTGTCGGTGAAACCCGGGCATACCGCGTTCACGGTGACCCCCGTCGTCGCCAATTCCAGCGCCAGCGAACGCACCAGACCGATCACCGCGTGTTTCGCGGCGGCGTAGGCGCTGACATAGGCATAGCCCTTGAGGCCCGCGGTCGAGGCGACCGCGACAATGCGACCGCGGCCGCGTTGCTTCATCGAAGGCAGCACGGCCTGGGTGGCATGAACGACGCCGAAAAAATTCACGTCCAGCATGCGTCGGAACA
>JAXDNZ010000061.1:0-7127 GCA_034669185.1 Hyphomicrobiales bacterium | reverse complement strand
GGCATCCGCCAACCCATCGAACCTGATCCGGGTCATGCCGGCGGAGGGAGCTTGAGATGCATGCACCGCAGAGCGACCTTGCCCACGCCACCGCCGACATTCTGGCGCGGCTGCGCGAGCGGCGTCCGCGTGTGCACTGCATCACCAACAACGTCGCGCAGAACTTCACCGCGAACGCGCTGCTCGCGGCCGGCGCCATCCCCTCAATGACCCTCGCTGCGGAAGAGATCGGCGCGTTCGTGGCGGGCGCGGATGGGCTGCTGGTCAACCTCGGCACGTTCGACGCGGAACGGCGCGAAGCAGCGGCGAGCGCGATCGAAGTCGCGGCCGAAGAGGGCGTCCCCTGGGTACTCGATCCGGTGTTCATCGACCGCTCGCCGCCGCGTGCGGCTTACGCCCGAACGCTCGTCGCGCTGAAACCGCGCACGATCCGGCTCAACCGCGCGGAGTTTGTTGCGCTCGCCGGCGCGGAGCCGGACGCCGACGAGTTGATCCGCTATGCGCTTGACACGCTGGCGATCGTCGCGCTCACCGGCGAGGTGGACCTTGTGGCGGATGGGGCGCGCCACGTCGCGCTTGAGAACGGCCATCCGCTGATGACGCGGGTCACTGCCATGGGCTGCGCGGCCTCCGCAATGATCGCCGCCTGTCTCGCGGTTGAGCCCGATACGCTGACCGCGACCGCGGCTGCGCTGACGGCGTTCGGCATCGCCGGCGAGGTTGCGGGCGCCCACGCGAACGGCCCAGGCAGCTTCGAGGCCGCGATTCTCGATGCGCTTTATGGACTGGACGCCGACACGATCGTCGAGAGGGCGAGGGTGAGCTGAATGGTCGACGTGCGGCTCAACGCCATTGTCGATCCGGAGCGCGCGAACGGCCGTGCCCTCGAGGAGGTCGCGCGGCTGACCGTGGCGGGCGGCGCGACGCTGGTCCAGTTGCGCGACAAGCACGGTTCGACGCGCCGGATGATCGAGGAAGCGCGGGCGATCAAGGCTGTGCTCGCCGGTACCGGCGTGCCGCTCGTCATCAACGACCGCGTGGACGTCGCGCTGATCGCGGGCGCCGACGGCGTCCACGTCGGACAGGACGACATGCGGGTCGAGGACGCGCGCCGCCTCCTCGGGCCGAAGGCGATCGTCGGGCTATCGATCAAGACCGTGGCGCTGGCGAATGCCGCGCCCATCGATCAACTCGATTACGTCGGCGTCGGCGGCGTCTACGCAACGACATCGAAAGACAATCCGAACAAGCCGATCGGGGTGACAGGCCTCGCTGCGATCGTTGCGGCGTTCCGGGCCCGCGGTCCCGACCTGCCGATCTGCGGCATCGCGGGCATCGATGCCGGCAATGCGGGGGCGGTGATCGCGGCCGGCGCAGACGGGATCGCGGTGATCTCGGCGCTGTCGGCGCGGAACGATCCGCAAGCGGCGGCGCGCACGCTGCGCGGCATCGTCGATGCGGCGCTGAAAGCGCGCGGCCGATGACCGCGATCGCCGTCACCATCGCGGGCTCGGACTCCTCCGGTGGCGCCGGCATCCAGGCCGACCTGAAGACCTTCGCGGCGCTCAACGTCTACGGCGCATCCGTCATCACGGCGCTCACGGCGCAGAACACGCGCGGCGTCACCGCCATCCACGACGTGCCGGCGGCGTTCATCACGGCGCAGATCGACGCGGTGTTCGCCGACCTGAACGTCGGCGCCGTGAAGATCGGCATGCTGTCGCAGCCCGCTGCGATCGAAGCCGTCGCGGCCGGCCTCGACCGCTGGAGCCAGACGCTGGTGGTGCTCGATCCCGTGATGGTGGCGACGTCCGGCGACCGCCTGCTCGCACCCGATGCCGTCGGCGTGCTGACGCGCGAATTGTTCCCGCGCGCGCTGGTGGTCACGCCAAACCTGCCCGAGGCCGCGGCGCTGCTCGACGCGCCGCTCGCGACGAACGAGTCCGAGATGCGCCAGCAGGCCGAACGGCTGCTCGCGCTCGGCGCCAAAACCGTGCTGATCAAGGGCGGCCACGCCGGCGGTCCGGAGAGCGTGGACCTGCTGGTCTCGCCGGGCGCGACCGCGCGGCTGGTGGCCGAACGCGTGCCGGGCGCGAACACCCACGGCACCGGCTGCACGCTGTCCTCCGCGATCGCGGCCGGCCTCGCGAAGGGCCAGCGCCTCGGCGAGGCCGTGGCCGACGCAAAACACTACGTCACCGAGGCGATCCGCGCCGCCGACGACCTGGCGATCGGCGGCGGGCACGGGCCGGTGCACCATTTCCACGCCTGGTGGTAGGAGCAACCCATGGCCACACTGACGCGCCGCACGCTCGTCCGCGCAACCGCGCTCGGCGCCGCGCTCGCAATGCCTTCGGTGGCGCGCGCGCAGACGCGGCGCTGGCGCATGGTGACGTCGTGGCCGCGGCGCCTGCCCGGGCCCGGCATGTCGGCCGAGCGCGTCGCCGAGCGGATCGCGGCGCTCTCCGGCGGGCGCCTGCAAATCTCCGTCTCCGCGGCCGGCGAGGTGGTGCCGGCGTTCGAGGTGCTCGACGCGGTCGGCGGAAACGTCGCCGAGATCGGCCACACCGCGGCGTTCTTCTGGCAGGGCAAGATGCCGGCCGCCAACTTCTTCACCACGGTGCCGTTCGGGCTGACGCCGAACGAGCACGTCGCCTGGGTCGAGGCCGGCGGCGGGCAGGCGCTGTGGGACGAGCTCTACCGGCCGTTCGGCGCCAAGCCGTTCATGGGCGGCAACACCGGCGTGTGCATGGGCGGCTGGTTCCGCCGCGACGTGCACGCGCTCGCCGACGTGCAGGGGCTGAAAATCCGCTCGCTCGGCCTGGGCGGCGAGGTGTACCGCCGGCTCGGCGCGACCCCGCAGACGACCCCGCCGGGCGAGATCTTGACGTCGCTGCAATCGGGCGTGCTCGACGCCGCCGAGTTCGTCGGCCCCGGCACCGACATCTCGCTCGGCCTCTACCGCACGGCGAGCGCCTATTACGGCCCGGGCTTCAACAAGCCGAACGGCACCGGCGAATGCATCGTCTCGCTGCGCGCCTGGGAGGGGCTCGACGCGGAGCTGAAGGCGATCGTGGCGCATGCCTGCGCGGCGGAGGCGAGCTACGCGCTGTCCGAGATGGAGCGGCTCAACGCCGAGGCGCTGGCGGCGCTGATCGAGCGCCACGGCGTGCAGCTGCGGTCGTTTCCCCCCGACGTGGTCCACGCGGCGCGCAAGACCGCAGCCGACGTGCTCGGCGACCTGGCGGCGCGCAGCGACATGGCGCGCAAGGTGCACGACAGCTACGTGGCGTTCCGCGACCGCACCGCGCCCTGGTCGCGGGTGTCGATCAGGGCCGTGCTGGAGGCGAGGGAGGGGTGAAATCAGTCGGGTGGGTTAGCGCGAAGCGCGTAACCCAACAATCTTTGGCGCGAGCCTCGTCTGGCCGATAGGGCCGGCTCGATCGCGTTTGCTCTCGCGACCCTCATCCCGCCGCCCTCAGCGACGACCCTTCTCCCACAAGGTGGCGGCGGCTTTCGGCTCCGAGTCGGCGCAGGGCAGAGTCCCCTCGCGCAAGCTCGTTAACGAATTGTATTCGACGAACCGACGTCACAGACGACTTTAGGTGAAGTGTAACCCACCGCGTCTATGATCCTCTGGCCAGGTTTGCAAAGCCGGCGAAGCGCGTTGCGACCGCGCTGCGTCGCGCGACAGGCGATGGGGTTACCCGACCAAGGACCAGACCCATGGATTCCGGACGTAAAAGTCACAGGCGCGACATCTCAACTCAGGGGATGATCTACGATGGCGACGGCAAGGCCTTTATGCCGTGTTTGCTGCGCAATGTGTCCGCGACCGGGGCAAAATTGGAACTGGACGAGGATGTCCTTCTCCCCGGATCCTTTTTGCTGGCGTTGACACCGGCCGGAAATGTCCGCCGGCTATGCCAGCCGATATGGCAACGCGCCACCATGGCGGGGGTTCGCTTTGTCAAGCCGAACGCGTGAGCGAGGCTTGTTTGTCCGAGTTGGCCGGCCAGCCCTCGGCCCAGCCGATGGAAGAAAAACCTCCAGTCGGCAATCCATGCGTCGCGCAACCATACACAGGCTTAAACTTCGTTAAACAGCATCCTTTATTCTGCCTGGCGGAATGCAGGGAATGGGGCCCATGCATCAGATCTTGCTCGTCGGGGATGCGCGGACGCGACCGGAGGAAATTACCCGCCGGCTGGCCGAGCTATTCGAGATCACGTTCGAAAAGCTGCCGGCGGTTTTCGACGTCACGCCCAAGCAGGACACGTTGATCGATATTGACCTCAACAATGACCGCCAGTTGCCGCCGCTCAAGGAATGGCTCAAGCGCAAGCCCAGAAACGCAAAGGTCATTTTCGTTACCGACAGGACCTCGCGGTTGCAGGAAGCGCGCGCCTACTCCCTCGGTGCCACGGGCATCATCCACCATCCGGTCGACGGTCAGAGACTGCTCACCAAGCTCCGGACTGACGGGACGACACTTGCGACTCTCGCCCCTCCCGCGGAGGGAGAACTGATACCGGGCGTGGCCGCGGCAACCGATGCGTTGCAGGCGATTTTTTCAGCCGCATGTTCGGGTGGACCCCTGGACTCGACCGCGGTCCAGACGGCCAGCGCCGCGATCGTCGATCAACTGGAGGCGCAGGGGCTTTCGACCTGGATCGACACCGTCCGAACGCATCATAGCCAGACCTATCAGCACTGCCTGCTGGTCACCGGCCTGGCTGGTGCCTTTGCTGAACACATCGGATTATCGCGCAAGGACCGTCAGCGGCTGTCGTTCGCAGGAATGCTTCACGATATTGGCAAAGCGCGC
Source organism: Hyphomicrobiales bacterium (assembly GCA_034669185.1). GTDB lineage: Bacteria > Pseudomonadota > Alphaproteobacteria > Rhizobiales > Xanthobacteraceae > PALSA-894. Next base: position 2,299 of record JAXDNZ010000061.1, on the reverse strand, counting down.
ATCCCGCTCGCCATTCTCGAAAAGCCCGGCCGGCTCGACGACAACGAGATGGCGGTGATGCGCAAGCATCCGGAGTATGGCCTTGAGGCCCTCCGGACCGCCGAGGCGCTTCCAGCCGAAATGCTCGACATGGTGGTTCACCATCACGAGTTCCTCGACGGCTCAGGTTATCCGCATGGCCTTCAAGGGAGCGAAATTTCCGATCTGGTCCGCATGATGACGATCTCGGATGTGTTCGGCGCTCTGATCGAAAAACGCTCATACAAGGCCCCGCTGTCAGGCGAGGCCGCATATCAAATTCTGCTCGATATGGGACCCATGTTGGACAAGGACCTGGTCCGGGCATTCAAATTTGCCGCGCGCGTGGGCCAGGGTGCCCCGGCTTGATCTTTCAGTTATTGCTCTAAAGCTTGCTGCCGGCCTGCACTACTGGGTCAGTATCGGGCGCCCGCCGGTTTGAACCATCAGCGAAGTCGGCAGCGGCAGCGCGGTGAGCGACGTATCGTTGTTGATGACGAGATCGCCGTTGCCGACGAACCGCAACGTATCACCGATGTAGGACGTATAAGGTGAGGGCGCAAAGGCCGAGGCCGTGCCGCTGACCGTGACTTCCTGCTTTGGCAAGTACACGATGCCTTCGAAATAAAGCTCGGCCTGACCCGAGAGCGAGCTCGTGGTGCCGGCAAGCCCACTGGGGCCGTCCGGGTCAAGGAAGATCGCAAAGCCAGGCAACGGTCCGTTGGCCGGGGCAATCAGGCGCCAATTGGCCTGCCCGCTGAGTTGAAGCGACGCGTTGTAACCGGTCAGGAAGAACGAGACGCCATTGCCGATGAACGTTCCACCGCTCTCGCTGATGACCCCATCCTTGATCACATAGAGGCCGGGGGCGAAGGTGACCGCAACCGGGCCCGAAAAGGTCATCCCGCCGCAGTAGACGCCCGGCTGAAGCGTGACAGTCCTGTTTCCGGAGAGCTGATAGTTGGTGTAATCGCAGGCACCGACCGCGGGGCGCGGATAGCTCGCGAAAGGATCCGGAATTGGCTTGCAGGTCGCGTCAGCCGCCGGCGTGATGGACGCGTTACCGACGGTGCGGGTGCCGCCGACAAAGCAGTTTTCAACCGATTTGATCCATGTGTTCCCGGTCATGTCCACGGCGCGAGAGCTGCTCGAGTTGACCTGAACCACGCATCTGGGCGCGTTGATCGTGATCGAAGCGTTCCCGGTGAGCTGCAATGCCGATTGTGCGGTCCGGTTGAGCGCCATGACGCAGTAATACGCGCCGGTGCTCGGGGGGACTGTCGCCGTACCGGTCACCCGGACGTTGATGCTCGAAACTCCGAGCACGCCGAGAAAGTTGGACGGAACAGTTGCCGTGACCGTGCCCGCATAGGCGCGCGTGCTGGTAAGCTGGAACGTCGGATTGATCGACGTTGCGCCATTCGACTTCACATTGGCGTTGAACGTGTTCAGCGCCGTCGCCGCCCAACTGCTGCTGCCATCCTTGGCACCGGCGAGCAGCGCGGCGTCAAGATTGACCTGCAAATTCGTGCGTACCCGGTTGGCGGCGGCGTAGTCGACGGCCGCGCCGACCAAGCCCATGATCGGCACCAGCGAGAGCGCAAAGATGCTGACGACCGACCCCTCGGAATCTCGTTTGAATTCGGAGCAGGACTTTTGCAGAGAGCTGCGTAGCCGCGCGAACATCGCATCACCTTTCTCGATGATCCGATGTAAAACTGTAGTGGGCAGAGCTTGCGTGCGGGATAATCCGCAGCGTGTGATTTTCCGACAGCTTTTGAATGAACTAATTCAAAACTGAATCACTTCCGGCACATCGGTGCCGGAGCGCGTGAGGCTCATCCCTCCCCGCGAAGCGGGGAGGGTGGCCGCTAGGCGGCGTCCACCTTCCCCCTGCGGAGGAGGGAAGACATGTCAATTCCTGAACCGCACGATCTTCTGGCGCTGCTCGCCCAGGCCCTCGATGCCGAGGGTGACGACGTCGCCGGCCTTCAGCCACACCGGCGCGGGCTTCATGCCGAGCGCGACGCCCGGCGGCGTGCCGGTGGTGATGACGTCGCCCGGCTCCATCACGAAGAACTGCGAGCAGTACCAGACGATGTGCGCGATGCCGAAGATCATGGTCTTGGTGCTGCCGCGCTGGCGCTTTTCGCCGTTCACGTCGAGCCACATGTCGAGCTTCTGGACGTTGGCGATCTCGTCCTTGGTGACGAGCCAGGGGCCGAGCGGGCCGAAGGTTTCGCAGCCCTTGCCCTTGGTCCACTGCCCGCCGCGCTCCTGC
>JAXDNZ010000060.1:0-4866 GCA_034669185.1 Hyphomicrobiales bacterium | reverse complement strand
AAGGAGCGTAGCCCGGGTTGAGCGGCGCGAAACCCGGGAATCGTGCCTGACCGCGGCGCCCCGGCTTTCGCCGCCCTCAAGCCGGGCTACGCCTGCCGCCTGCCAGCGCTTCGGCGACCGTGACAAGCACGCCTCGCTGCACCTTTGTCGGCGCCGCGACTCGTCTGCCATTTGCGCAGGGCCAACATCTCACGGACGCAACGGCCGGACCCGAATGCGGCCGGGCTCGACCACCACAAGATTGCCGGCGAGCCGCTCAGCATGCGTAGAAATGACCTCCGCCACGGCGTCAGCCTCCGCCCCGCTCGTCAGCCGATCCAATTCCAGCAGGATGACACCACCTAGCGCGAAACGCTGGCGAATGACCATTTCGCCGAAATCACGGTCCTCCGTGATCAGAATACGATCCTCGGCATCCGCCGCATTCAGAATATCGTCATCCGGCGTGCCGGGTCTCGTCTCGGCAACCGAGACTACATCGTGACCTTCGTCGCGAAGGCGCTCGATCACAAGGCGAGAGACATTCTCATCCGCGAGAAAGCGCATCAGCCGGCAGTGAGAACGGTCTCATGCTGCATGTAGTCGGCCGCAAATGCCAAGGCGGCCTGCACGTCATCCGCGGTGAGTTGAGGATGCGCTTCGAGCACCTCGGCAAAGGAGCGGCCCGCGCCGAGCTTGCGCAGGATGTGCTCGACCGTGATACGCGTCCCCTTGATGCATGGCTTGCCCATCATCACGGCGGGATCGGTGGAGATGCGGGCGTGTGTCATGGCTTTGCGGTGTTCAACGAGATCGGACGGCACGATAGCAGAAAATTCACCTGCGATAAACGGCGGGGCCGGGCCGTGGCGATCGCGTGGGCACGGCGCGTGCCGCGCCTTTGCCCACCCTACGGCGTGCGCCTCACGCTTTCTTCTTGCTCTTGTCCTTCGGGTCGTCGACGACCTTGCCGGCGTCCTTCTTCTTCACGAACAAGTCCCTCAAATTATCCCACAGCTCGATCTTGGCGCCGTGCTTGTTCATGATGAAGGCCTGCTGGGCGACCGAGAGCGTGTTGTTCCAGGCCCAGTAGATCACCAGGCCCGCCGAGAACGACGCCAGCATGAAGGTGAAGATCAGCGGCATCCAGTCGAAGATCATCTTCTGGGTCGGATCGGGCGGCGCCGGATTGAGCTTCATCTGCGCGAACATCGTGATGCCCATGATGATCGGCCAGACGCCGAGATGGAGGAAATGCCCGATCACCGGCAGCAGCGTCGGGTCGAACGGCAGGAGGCCGAACAGGTTGAAGATGTTGGTCGGATCGGGCGCCGAGAGATCCTTGATCCAGCCGATGAACGGCGCATGGCGCATCTCGATACTGATGAACAGCACCTTGTAGAGCGCAAAGAACACCGGGATCTGCACCACGATCGGCAGGCAGCCGGCGAGCGGATTGATCTTCTCCTTCTTGTAGAGCTCCATCAGCGCCTGCTGCTGCTTCATCTTGTCGTCGGCATAGCGCTCGCGGATGTTCACCATCTCGGGCTGGACGGCCTTCATCTTCGCCATCGAGGCGTAGGACTTGTTGGCGAGCGGGAAGAACAGGAGCTTCACCAGCACCGTGACGATCAGGATCGCGAAGCCGAGATTGCCGACGCGGTGGTAGAAGAAGTCGATCGCCTTGAACATCGGCTTGGTGATGAAATAGAACCAGCCCCAGTCGATCAGCAGCTCGAAGCGGTTGAGGCCCAGCGCCTTGTCATAGCCGTCGATGGTCGCGATCTCCTTGGCGCCGGCGAACAGGCGCGCGTTGGCGCTTCCCATGGCGCCGGGCGCGATCGTCTGCGCCTCGAGCAGGTAATCGGTCTGGTAGCTGCGCACGGTCCCGGCGAGCGTGGATGAAAAGTGCGCCTGCAAGGTCGCATTCGTGTCGGGGAGCAGCGTCGCCGCCCAGTATTTGTCGGTGATGCCGAGCCAGCCGTTGGTGACCTTGAAGTTGATCGTCTTCTTGTCTTCGACGTTCTTGTAGGTCTCTTCCTTGAGGCCCTGGTCGCCGAGCACGCCGATCAGGCCTTCGTGCAGGATGTAATAGCCTTCGGTCTTCGGCGTGCCGTGGCGCGAGATCAGCGCATAGGGATAAAGCGTGACCGGCGCGGTGCCCTTGTTGGCGACCTCGTCCTTGATGGTGAACAGATACTTGTCGTCGACCGCGATGGTACGGCGGAATTCGAGACCCTCGCCGTTGTCCCAGGTGAGCGTGACGGGCGCTCTGGGGCGTAGCGCTGCGGAGCCGTCGCCTTCGCGGCGCCACACGGTGTCGGCGTCCGGCACCTTCGCGGCGGTGCCGGGTCCCTTGACCCAGCCGAATTCCGCATAGAACGGCGCCGGCGTGCCGGACGGCGCGAGCAGCACGATCGCGGGCGATTTCGGATCGACGGTCTCGCGGTACTGCGTCATCGCGAGGTCGTCGATGCGCGCGCCTTTCAGCGCGATCGTGCCGGTGAGCTTCGGGGTCTCGACCGCGATGCGCGGGCCGGCGGCGATCACCGCCTCGCGGGTGTAGACCTGTCCCGCGGAGGGCGCCGTCGCCTGGCCGGGTGCGGGTGCCGCGCCCGGCTGGGCCGGTGCGCCGGGTTGGGCCTGCGGCGTGCCGGAGGGGGCCGGCGCGAGCTGCTGCGTCTGCTGCTGCTGCTGCTGCGCCTGCTCCTTCTGCTTCTGCATCTGCGGCAGGCCGACGAAATATTGCCACCCGATCAACACGATCGCGGAAAGCACGATGGCGAGAAGGGTGTTTTTCTGGTCGGTCATGCTGTGGTCTTGCCCGGCCCCGCGCGTGTCTTGCCATGGGCGCGCTTGAGCGCGCCCTCGAATTCAGCGATCAGCCGCTCGAACGGCGCCTGCAGCGCCGCACGCCGGCCGACCAGCACATAGTCATGCCCGGCGCAGACGCATCCGGCGGCACTGCGCCGCACCACCGCTCGCAGGCGGCGCCGCACGCGATTGCGCTCGACCGCATTCCCGACCTTCTTCGAGACCGTGAAACCGATCCGCGGGGGCGCTTCGTCGCCACGCGGACGCGTCTGCAAGACAAATGCGCCGGCCGGAACCTTCACTCCGGTCGCAGCGGCGAGGAAGTCTGATCGATGCTTCAGCCGTTCCATGGGGGAACGCTGCGCCGCGCGCCCGGGATCAGGCGCTCAGACGCTTGCGTCCTTGCGCGCGTCGGGCACTGATCACCTTGCGGCCGCCCTTGGTCGCCGTGCGGGCGCGGAAGCCGTGACGGCGCTTGCGCACCAGCTTGCTCGGTTGATAGGTCCGTTTCACGGGTAGCTACTCCGCTGGTCGCGGCCTGGCGCGATAAGTCCGGAAAAACAACGTCGGGACCGGCTCGGATTGCTGGAAAACCGACACGTCCGATGCCGCCGATGTCCAAAGTCTCGGGGCTTATACGGGAGTGGCGAAGCCCAAGTCAATGCGACGCGACGGTGGCGCGGCAAGGCAAAATTCATTGAATTTCGGCTATTTTGGCCATGTTCACGACGCCGGGAGATGCCCTTTTGGTAGGCTCAAATGACGGTGAGAGTCCCTTCATGCGAGGGGGTCTCGTGTATAGCTTCAGTCCGAGATGACGCCGGTCGAACGAGAGTCCCTGAGCGATGTTGACGCGCGCGACCTTGCGTGGGCACGGCTGCGCCGGTTTGTCCCTCTCGCGGCGGTTGTCGTCGGCATGATTTTGGTCTTCGCCACGGGCGCGTACCGTCACCTGTCCCTCGATACGCTGGTCCGGCACCGCATGGCGATCGATGCGTTCATCACGGCGCACAGCGTGGTGGCGGTCGGCGCCTTCATGCTGATCTACATCACGGCGGTGGCGCTCTCGATCCCCGGCTCGATCCTGCTGACGATCTCCGGCGGCATTCTGTTCGGAACGTGGCTCGGCGGGTTCGCGGCGCTGGTCAGCGCGACTGTCGGCGCCACGATCATCTTCGTGATCGCGAGCAGCGCATGCGGCGGAATCCTGGTCCGTCGCGCCGGTCCGCTGGCGGCGAAAATCGCCGACGGCATCTGTGCTGACGCATTCAGCTACCTGCTCTTTCTGCGGCTCGTGCCAGCCTTCCCGTTCTTTCTCGTCAACCTTGCGGCGGCACTGGTCGGCGTGAGGCTGCGCACCTTCATCATTGCGACGGCGATCGGCATCGTTCCGGCGACATTCGTGTACGCGTTCTTCGGCGATGGGCTCGACAGCGTGCTCTCCGCGCAGGATGCCGCGTATCAGAGCTGCATCGCCTCCGGCGCCGCGGACTGCCGGCTCCATTTCGATCTCGCCTCGCTCGCGACGCCGCGCCTGCTTGCAGCACTGGCTGCGCTCGGCGCGATCGCGCTTGTGCCGGTGGCGGTCCGGCGGCTGAGGGCGCGTGCCGTCGGTCGTTCGGCACGAATCTCCTGATCGCTTCGCCAGCATGGCCAACATCCTTGCTCCCGATCTCTGCGTCATCGGCGCGGGCTCGGGCGGATTGTCGGTGGCGGCGGGGGCCGCGGCGCTAAACGTGCCGGTCGTGCTGATCGAAAAGGCCAAGATGGGCGGCGACTGCCTCAACCATGGCTGCGTCCCCTCCAAGGCGCTGCTCGCCGCCGCCAAGCACGCCGTTGCGTCGCGCAAGCTCGGCCCATTCGGGCTGCGCGCGGCGCCCGCGGATATCGATTTCGCCAGGGTGCACGCGCATGTGCACGGCGTGATCGACGCGATCGCACCGGCGGACTCCAGGGAGCGGTTCACCGGTCTTGGCGTACACGTGATCGAGGGTGCGGCGCGCTTCAAGGACGCGACGACCGTTACGGTGGGCGATTTCGAGATCAAGGCGCGGCGTTTCGTGATCGCGACCG